>CAKZLT010000182.1 GCA_937127195.1 uncultured Saprospiraceae bacterium | reverse complement strand
ACAGGCGTCCAGGTACTCAAGAACTGAAGCCGAGCATCCATCTTCCTTTTCAAGATCTGACTCATCATCTCGGCTCACAGATCTAGCTGCGTGATCATCGGAGCACAGTTTCCTCTGGTCCGTGTTAGAGGTGCAGTTTGTTCGTGCTCGTCCTCCCGATGTCTCTTTGGTCCGATCCGCTTCAGTCGAGTCTTGGTCCTGATCAGTGTTTGTTCGATCATCTGGGACTCGTGAAGTCTGCGTTAATCGATCAGCGTCAGAATCGTCCCTGCTGCTTCCTGCTGCGTGTGGAAAGTATAAAAACAGGAAGATCAGCTCGAAACACACAGAAGAAAGTGTTGATGATATTTTTGGAAACGATAGTTCTTCTGAAAACGTAGATGATATTTTCGGAAGTAATGAAAAAGATACTTCAACTGATGATATTTTCAATACACCTGTCATCAAAGAAACACCTAAGAAAAAGGCTATTGTGGTAGAAGAACCAGAGGAAGAGATGGTTAAATTTGGTGCAAGTGATGTATTTGATTTGAGTTGGAAATCTATCTTAGATTCTTATACGTGTACAGAATGTGGTCGTTGTACTTCGGTTTGTCCTGCGAACTTGACGGGCAAAAAATTATCGCCTCGTAAGGTAATGATGGACGTTAGAGATAGAGCTGATGAAATCGGTAAAAACTTAGATGCAAAGACGCATACCGTCAAAAATTACGATGATGGTAAAAACCTTTTTGATTATATTACAACAGAAGAATTACACGCTTGTACGACTTGTAATGCTTGTGTAGAGGCTTGTCCTGTTATGATAAATCCATTGGATATCATCGTTGAATTGCGTAGAAACTTAATTCTTGACCAAGCAAATTCGCCAGAACCATGGAATGTCATGTTTACCAATATTGAAAATAACGGCGCACCATGGCAGTTTTCGGCAAGCGATAGAGCAAATTGGATTGAAGAAATTTAAAAAATCGGCGAACGGTTAACGGCGAACGGCATACGGCAAATCGTCCGCCTTTAATTTCCGCTTTTAGTTTTATTATTATTTAATAAAAAACATTTTAATTGGAGATTAAATAAGGAAAAGCAGCTAATAAAAGTAGTTCTTTTCTCTGAGTGCGTAGCACGGTCTAAATATCTCTTTTCTGCCTAAAAGCAGACAGGTCTAAAAAAAAAACAATGTCTATACAAAATATAAAAGTTCCAATCATGGCTGAAATGGCTGCTCAAGGAAAGCAGCCTGAAGTTCTATTTTGGGTTGGATGTGCGGGTAGTTTTGATCAACGCGCTCAAAGAGTGACGATTGCTTTTGTAAAAATATTGAATTCGGCGGGTATTGACTTTGCTATTCTAGGTAAAGAAGAAAGCTGTACTGGAGATCCTGCGAAGCGTGCTGGTCATGAATTTACTTATCAAATGCAGGCAATGAAAAATATTCAAACGCTGAATTTGTATAAAGTAAAAAAGATAGTAACGACTTGTCCGCACTGTTTTAATATTTTAAAAAATGAATATCCATCACTTGGTGGAAATTATGAAGTGACGCATCACACTAAATATTTACAGGAATTGATTGACGGTGGTTTAATCAAGATGAAAGAAGGCGGCGCATTCAAAGGAAAGAAGATTACATATCACGATTCTTGTTATTTGGGACGTGCCAATGGCATTTATGAAGCTCCTCGATCGGTTTTGGAATCTTTGGATGCTGACTTGGTGGAATTGAAAAGAAGCAGAGCAAAAGGCTTATGTTGTGGTGCTGGTGGTGCTCAGATGTTCAAAGAAGATGAACCTGGAGACAGGCGTATCAACACAGAAAGAACGGATGAAGCTTTGGCTACAGGGGCAACGGTGATTGCAGCTAATTGTCCGTTTTGTATTACGATGATGCAAGATGGTGTGAAAGGCGCTGAGCAACAGGATAAAGTCATGGTTTATGACTTGTCTGAAATGATTGTCCAAAATAATGGACTTTAGAATTGAAAATACTCATCTGGCTTAATCGCTTGATTTAAAAAATTAGGCTTAGTTTGTTCTTGGAATGAGCTAAGCCTAATTTTATTTTAAGAATATTTGACATATTTTTAAGGCTTTTTAAGATAAAGAATACGTTTTATAGTTTTTCAAGTTCTACATTAAACGATTCAATTTATAAAAATGAAAATACAAATAAGTATATTTTTATTGTTAAT
>CAKZLT010000181.1 GCA_937127195.1 uncultured Saprospiraceae bacterium | reverse complement strand
AAATCGAATAATCATTTTATTCGAGTGAAAAAAGGTGTTAATAAGGTTCGACACGCTGAATTGTTGTTGGAGGAGATTAAGGAAGCGGTGTTGTAAAAAAAGCGGTTAAAATCAATATTTTAACCGCTTTTTCAATTTTACTCTAAATCTTCATCAGATAAACTAAGTTTGTATATACGAATAATATGCTGGTCATCATATTGCTCATAATAATCCCAATATTCTAGTTTTTCAAAGTCTTTAGATAATGGCAAACGTTCTCCATTTTCTAATTCAATTGTGATATTAACATCGAGAATCGTTTCATTAAATTGTAGTTATTAGATACTGGTTAATTAGTTATTAGTCAAGATGTTACTGTAGTTTGCTTTTGCAAAAGGTATCTAAAAATCAGCTATAAAGAGAACTAAATTTAGTTGTTGAAATTTGAGGAAATATTGTTAATTAAAAAACAACATTTCCAAGCTTATCTTCTAGTTAAATAAGTTGAAAAAACTTAGATAATCTAAATACCTTTTGCAAACCCATTGTATTATTAATAACTGATAACTAAGCAACTAATAACGATTTACTAATTACAAATTAAAATTATTTTCTGTAAATTCTGGAAGTACGCTATCAAACGCTTCAATGTAAAAAGCTGTTCCTTTTTCTTTTTCTAGTTTTACCGTTTCTTTACCTTCTATTGTTTCGTATTCGACTATCAAAGTATAAGAACTTTGATTAAAAATACCTATTTCGTATTGAGTATATTTTAATTCACAAGAAGAAAAAAATACAATTAAAAATAAAGACATTACAACTAATTCTTTTTTCATGATATGTTTTTTTGATTTTAAAAAAATACTACTAAATTAAAACAGCGTTTCACCAATATTAAAACGTTTTGAAAGTATTATTTATACCTAAAAAATTAAAAAAATGAAACAACTCTACTTTTCTTTTGGGCTTTTCTTTTTAGCAATCAATGCTTTTAGCCAAAATTACGCATTACTTAATGAAGATGCAAAAGCAATTTACGCATTAAACAAATATAGTGCATTAATGGATCACAATCATTTTGGCAATACGAATAATGATTGGATATCTGCACAACGCAAAACGGTTGCCATAGTTAATGGAGATACCCTTATTCGCCATGCTTCTATGGCCAAATCTCAAGAATATAATTTGGGTAACAATTGTCTTGTTATTGGAGATACTTCATGGCTAGGAGTAGCTACTATTATTCAATCTAGTGGTGATTATTTGTTTTTTAATCGATTCGGTGATACCATAAGGCTTTTGCCTCAAGCACAGTTGAATGATACGTGGACAGCCTTCGAGTGGCAAAACGGTGATTATATTGAAGCAACCGTTTTTAATATCAGTTTAGAAACGATTGCTAATGTTTCGGATAGTGTCAAGTCTATTGTCTTTCAAGTTAAAAATGTAGCTCACCAAAATGTCTCACATCATTTTAATGGTTTTCAAATGAGCATTAGTAAAAATTACGGAATGGTCAAGAGTGTCAATTTTTTCGATTTCCCAATTGATACTTCTTCTGTTATCTTGATTGGGCATTCTGATTTGAATACTAGTATTAAAAATATTACTACTGCGGATATTTATAATTTTGATGTTGGAGATGAATTTCACGTCGAAGGATTTAGTCAAGACATTCCGAATGCCGTATATTTTAGCTACGAAATTCAACGCATATTAAGTAAGTCAATTGCTGGAGATTCTATGATTTATGATATCGAAAGCCAACGAATCAATATTAATAGAACTTTTAATCCAACTCAAGAGGATACAATTTATACGACAGATACAATAGTGAAACTTTATTTAGTTGATGGCTCAAACTTACTAGATAGTTTGCCTTACACTGTTGATACTGTTAAATATAATATAGGTTCTTTCTACTATTCGCCTCGTTACGTTCGATTAGAATGGAGCGCTGCGCATAACAACCGATTAGCTAAAGTTACTATGGGTGATGGTTATCAGATTTTGCCTTGTATTAGTCCTCTTATAGATGCTTTTCCTTGCCAAAAACAATATATTGAAGGCTTAGGTGGCGGTTATTATGATTGTACTTCTTGGGGTAACAGTTCTACAAAAGAGTTAGTCTTTTATAAAAAAAATACAGGCACTTGGGGTACTCCAATAAATATACAAAGCCTTATTCCTACTTCCACCGTTCAATTAAAAGCATTTCAATCTATCGCTGTATTTCCAAATCCTGCAACTTCTATAGTTACGGTTTCAACAAAAAATAAAATCATACAAGATGGTCAAATGATGATTTTTAATGGTTTGGGGAAACTGGTTTTATCTTCTTCGATTCATCATTTTCAAGAAAAAAAATTAGATGTAAATAGTTGGGCTAGTGGAATATATTACATCCAAATACAATCGAAAGAAGGCGTTTGGGCAGGTCGATTTGTGAAGCAATAAAATAATGACCAGTTTTAATAAGATATTTTTGCAGGCTTTTGACCATTTCATCACTAAAGATTGAATGGTCAAAAGTTATTTTTTTGTCCTATTCGATACCATTTCTTCAAATCAGAAAACTTATATGCACTTATCCAGCTTATAATAGTAAGTCATTATTATTTTATATAACTTTGGTAGTAGTAACGAACCATTCAAATCCAAAAAAGTGTCAAAAAAGAAGACAAAAAAAGACGATTTTATTCAAAAGGCTTTTTATAAAGGCGGCGTTGAGGCAATGAAGGAATTCATTTTAGGTAATTTGAAATATCCGCCCGAAGCTGCTGCCAATCAAGTAGAAGGAACGGTTCATGTACAATATCATATCAATCAAAGAGGTAAGGTATTCAAGGCAAAAGCATTGACTAATCACGGTCATGGCTTAGAAGAAGAGGCGATTCGCTTGGTCAAAATGTTAGAATTTGAAGTGCCGCAGCGAGTGCGCGGGCTAAGAGTTGTATTTAATAAAACGACCTATATTCATTTTAGGTTACCCAAATCAAAACCTGTAACACAAGAACAGCCGATTGTGCCTTCAACTGAAAATGCGCCTAATATCGCGCAACAGGTGAATTATACGATTACAACAACACCAAAAACACCCGATACCACAGAAGAAACGCCAGAAAAAGAAACGAACAAAACAACTTATACTTATACAATAAAATTATAATGAAATTTCAATTTGAAGTACTCCGCGTAACGCGTAATAATATCTTAAAGCAACTAGAAGGTCTTTCTGATGAGCAGTTAAATGTAATTCCTGATGGATTTAATAATAATATAATTTGGAATGTAGCGCACGTTGTTGCGACTAGCCAATTATTGATTTATGGTTTATCTGGTGTAGAGTTTACGATTCCTAAATCCATTATTGATGCGAATCGAAAAGGCTCAAAACCTGATGCTCCATATAGTGCAGAGTTGATTCAGCAAATCAAAACGCTAGCCGTTTCGACTGTTGACCAGTTGGAAAAAGATTACAATGCAGGTCTTTTTAAAGAAAAAGCATTTAAAAAATATCCAACGAGTTATGGAATTACTTTAGAAAATCCTGAAAATGCAATTACTTTCAATAACGTTCATGAAAGTATGCACTTCGAAACGGTGAAACTTTTGAAACGAAGCCTTTAAGGTAAAACAACAGTCAAAAAATAAAAAGAATAGACCAATACATTAAAATAGACCAATTTCTAATCACCAAACGATGGTCTTTCATCTAAAAAAAGGGAATTACTATCTAAATTTTGATTGATTTTGAACATTTCGTTTTTTATTTTTTTATAATTGAATATAAAATGTTAAATAGTAGGAGTTTTTGATGTTTATTTTTTACAAAAAGAAATAATCAATATTATAAGTAAGCATAAAAGAGTATTCATTTTTGAATAAAAAATAATTGCTAATAAGTACAATGACAGAATTAGCGAATGATAAAATGAATGAATAACTTTTGATAATCAAGGTGTTACTTCATTTTTAATGCCTAATTAATTTTGTCCAAGTACTTAACAGCAATTGCTCTAACTTTACTTACTCCGAGATAATTAGTAACATCCAAGAAATAATATTTGCACCTGAGCAGTTATTTCAGTTTGTTACTCAAAAAAAATAATAGTATGTTCGACCAGAATGAGTTTAAAAAGTATGCGACCAAACACTTAGGCATGAGTAGCCTACTTTTGGAAGATTACGCAAAGCATAATATGAAGACTGCGGGCAATTTGCAAGCATTAACTCCAAATGTAATTGAGGAAAGACGATTAAATGTAACGGCAATTGATGTATTTTCTCGTTTGATGATGGATAGAATCATCTTCTTAGGAACGGGTATCAATGACCAGGTAGCTAACATTATTCAAGGACAGTTATTGTTTTTGGAGTCCGCTGACCCGCGTCGCGATATTCAAATTTTCGTGAATAGCCCAGGAGGTTCTGTAATTGCAGGATTGGGAATTTATGATACGATGCAGTATGTTACACCTGATGTCGGTACAATTTGTACTGGTTTGGCAGCATCAATGGGAGCAGTTCTATTGACAGCAGGAGCGAAGGGCAAGCGTACTTGTTTGCCACACTCACGCGTGATGATTCACCAACCTTTGGGTGGAATGCAAGGACAGGTTTCTGATATGGAAATCTCGTATCACTTGATTAAGCAGATGCAAAAAGAGTTATACGATATTTTAGCATCTCACACTGGACAGTCTTACGAAACAATCGCAAAAGATTGTGACCGTGATAACTGGATGGTCGCAACAGAAGCCAAAGCATACGGTTTGGTTGATGAAGTATTGGTAAGAAAAAAACCAAGTGCGGAATAGTTTTTTTTTTTGAATGCATAATTCATAATGATGAATGTTGAATGTTGAATGCTCCGCTGTTAGTATAATCGTAACAGCGGAGCATTCAACATTCATCATTCACCAAGTGGTTTATATGTTTTAATTTGGCTTTTTATCAAATTTTATGCAATTTAGTGTGTCCTTCAAATATAGGTTTTAGTTGTTTTTTTATAAAAAATGTGTAAAAACCTATATTTTTATAAAAACATTATTTTAGGGAGTAGGAAATAAATAGCAAATCAGGTACTAAATTATAAGCGGTTGAATAATTGCTTCTGATTAACACATAAAATTTAAATGAAAAAATTTAATAGTTATTCTTGTTCTTTTTGTGGTAAAAGCAAAGATGAAGCACTTATTTTGGTGGCTGGAATAGAAGGCCATATCTGCGAGACTTGTGTAGAACAAGCGCAAGATATTATTGCAGAAGAACTGAATGCCAACAAACAAAACTTTGAAGTTTTCTTACCTGATACGGTTACTCCTCGTGATATAAAAAGTTATCTTGACCAATTCGTAATCGGTCAAGATGATTCAAAAAAGCTGATTTCTGTTGCGGTTTATAATCATTATAAAAGACTCAAGCAAACCGAAATTGGCGACAATGATGTAGAAATTGAAAAGTCTAATATCATGCTTGTTGGTAAAACGGGAACAGGAAAAACATTATTAGCCAAGACGATTGCTAAGTATTTGAGTGTGCCTTTTGCCATTGTTGATGCAACTGTTTTTACGGAAGCTGGTTACGTTGGTGAAGATGTAGAAAGTATTTTGAGTCGATTGCTACAAGTCTGCGACTTCAATGTTGCCGCTGCCGAAAAAGGCATTGTCTATATTGATGAGTTAGATAAAATTGCTCGTAAGGGCGATAATCCTTCTATTACGCGTGATGTATCAGGCGAAGGTGTTCAGCAAGCTTTACTGAAAATGTTGGAAGGAACGGAAGTCAACGTCCCGCCTCAAGGTGGTCGTAAGCATCCCGAACAAAAGCTTATCAAAGTCAATACTGAGAATATTTTGTTTATCTGTGGTGGTGCTTTTGATGGTATTGAGCGCATTATTGCCAACCGAATGAATACGAAAGTAATTGGTTTTGGTAAGGATGAAGAAGCAATGCAGGCTGCGGAAAAAGACAATTTATTACAATATATTAATCAGCGAGATATTAAATCTTTTGGGTTGATTCCTGAGTTGATTGGTCGTTTGCCAGTGTTGGGCTACTTAGAACCTTTAGACAAAAAAGCATTCAAAAGAATACTCACCGAACCACGTAACGCATTGATTA
>CAKZLT010000180.1 GCA_937127195.1 uncultured Saprospiraceae bacterium | reverse complement strand
TATAATGAGTGAATAACTTTTGATTATCAAGATGTTATATCATTTTTAATCTATACTTATTTTCGATTGGTTACTTAAGAATTTGAAAATGTAAATAAGGGGGCAGGAAAACATTTTAGGAGTCCTAAGTAGTCAGTCTTTCTGATTGATTAGCTGATGTTACGCAAAACTGTGTAACATCAGTTATAAATCATTGCTACTAAAAAGTACTTTTGCTTAACATCCGTAAGTAATCTCCCAAATAGTTACACTTAGTTTTACTATCTTTGGAATACTAGATTTTATCATCTCTATTACAAGGATATTACCAGAATGAACATCAAGCGATTTCTATTTTTACTAATTATTATTGGCTTTTTTTCTTATCAATCAGTAGATAAAACCTTTCCGAAAGATTACTTTCGTTCACCTATTGATGGCACAATTCAGCTATCTGGCTCATTTGGCGAATTGCGTTCTAATCATTTTCATGGCGGAATTGACATCAAACCTAGAGTGCGCGGCAAGTCTGGCGACCCGATTTATGCAGCAGCCGATGGATATGTAGCACGAATAGCGGTTTCGCCGCGTGGATATGGTAACGGTTTATATCTCGCGCATCCAAATGGTTACACAACAGTTTATGGTCATTTACTAAAATTTAATGATAAGATTGCTCAATACGTAGAGGATTTACAATATGCGAATGAGACTTTTGTATTGGATGTAGATACTTTGCAGGCAACTCGTTTTCCTGTCGAAAAAGGTCAAATTATTGGCTACATGGGAAATGCAGGAAGCTCTGGTGGCGCACATTTGCACTTCGAAATCAGAAACTCAAAAACTCAAAATGCTTACAATCCGTTATTGTTCGGCTTTAAAATCAAAGACAACATTGCGCCTAAACTCAACGAACTTAAGATTTATAACCTTAATCATAAACTAGAAACAATTGGAACAAATAAGTATAAAATCAAATCTAGCAAAAGCGGTTATTCCGTATCTAATGGCGAAATTACCGTTCAATCGGGTAGAGTTGGTTTAGGCATCAAGACCTTTGATTTTATGACTGGCGTGCCAAACTGGAATGGTCCTTATAATATCAAAATGTATCAAAACGATTCATTAATTTATTATTTTGAGGTGAGTGAATTGGATTTAGAAGAATGGTATTATTTGAATGCTCACGTCGATTATAAAGAGTTTAAGAAAAGTAAAAGTTACTTCAATCGTTGTTATTTACTGCCTGGAAATGGAAACTCCACCGTTTACAAATCTGCTTATAATCAAGGAGTCATAGAACTAAAAGAAGGCGAACGCGCTCAAATTAAGTTTGTCGCTTCTGATATTACAGGCAATGAATCAATCTTAAATTTCACCATGAAACGCTCAGGAATGGTGCTTCCAAAACCTGTTAGTTTCAATTATATTTTTCCTTATAACGAACGAAATGCCATTCGACAAAGCGAATTAGAGCTTTATTTTGAAGAAGGTTCTTTTTATGAAGATGTCTATTTGAGTTATACTTATTCGATGGAACGCTCCAACCATATTTATTCTGGCGTTCATCATATCCATGACAAATATGTGCCTGTTCATGAGCCTTTTACGATTAAAATGCGACCGATTCGGGCAATTCCTGATAGCCTAAAAAGTAAGGCAGTTATTGTTCGATGTGAAGGCGCAGACGGTGAAAATGGTTTAATATCTAAGTGGGAAGATGAATTTTTAGTTGCCAAATCACGCTCGTTTGGGGATTATTGTATAATGATTGACACCGTTCCTCCGACAATAAAGCCATCAAGTTTTAAACCCAAAATGAATGGGCAAAAACAAATGACTTTCAAAATCAAAGATAATTTAACAGGAATTAAATCCTATAACGGTTATGTTGACGGCGAATGGATTTTGTTAGAATATGACCTCAAAACTAGGCGTTTGATACATCCGTTTGATGGTCGAATTTCGCGAGGAAAACATCAATTGCGAATTGAAGTCCTTGATAATAATAATAATAAAGGCATTTTTGAACAATCTTTTACTCGATAGAGTTTATTGAAAAATGGATAATTGAAAGTAATAAGGGAGTAGGCAATAAATAACCTAACCACAGAATTTTTCAAAGAACCGTTTTTTATAAAAAACAAATATGACAACATTAGAAGTAGGAATGAATGCACCAGATTTTTCGGGTGTTGACCAAGATGGAAAGTTGATTCAATTAGGAGATTACAAAGGACAAAAGTTGATTTTGTTTTTTTATCCAAGAGATAATACACCAACTTGCACGGTCGAAGTTTGTAATCTAAGAGATAATTATTCGGCGTTACAAGAAGCTGGTTATCAGTTATTGGGCGTAAGCGCGGATACTCAAAAAAAGCATCAAAACTTTATTAATAAGCATACTTTGCCATTTCCATTATTAGCAGATACAGAGCATACTGTTTTGAATGCTTATGGTGTTTATGGTTCTAAAACCTCTTTTGGAAAAACGAAAGATAGCATTTTTAGAACCACTTTCGTTATTGATGAAAATGGTGTATTAGAACAAGTCATCACCAAAGTCAAATCAAAAGAACACACAAAACAGATTTTAGGAGCGTAACTCCTAAATTGCAAAACAGGTGAATATCACTGAGGTTTTAGTAGTCGATTAAACCATATAATATAAAAAATTGCTACCGCTTTTTTAATCAAAAACAACACCAAACAGCGGTAGCAATAACTAAAAGCTAGATGAGACAAACTTATCAGCGAGCAACCCGTGTGTAAAAAATAGCTGGTATAAAGGCAGGCAGCGACCGCCAAAAAAAAATATCTACTAAGTAGTCCGTCAAGAAATAACTTTTTTTATTCCTAAAAACACTTTATACTTCTCTCTGTTCTTTTTTACTTTTGTAAAAAAAAATAAGAAATGGAAAACATCAAATATATTAATCGAAAAACGGGTAAATTAATTACAGAGAAGCCGCCAGGAGAAGCATATTTAAAGTTTTTGTATCATCAACCCTTTGGTGAATTATTGCTCAATGCTGTCGTCAAACGCAAATTTTTGTCTGAAATATACGGTCGAATGATGAATCAACCCAAATCCACCAAACGCATTCAACAGTTTGTTGACGATTTAGGTATTGATATGAATGAAGCTGTAAAATCCATTAATGAATTTACCTCTTTTAATGACTTTTTCTATCGAAAATTAAAACCCGAAGCCCGCCCAATTGGTGAACATTTGGTTGCTCCTGCTGATGCTAAGTTATTAGCTTTTGAAAGTGTAAAGGAGTTGCAAGCCTTTTTTGTAAAGGGGCAAAAATTTACTCTGGCAAGTTATTTTCAAAATGAAAAATTAGCTAAAAAATATAAAAATTCAACTCTACTTATTTTTCGTTTAGCCCCCAATGATTACCACCGTTTTCACTTTCCGTATTCGGGTCAAGCATCTGAGACCACAAAAATCAATGGCCATTACTTTTCTGTGTCACCCTATGCACTAGAACCTAATTTTACTAGAGTGTTTTGCGAAAATAAGCGCGAATTTCTAACGCTTTCTACCAAAGACAAGGGCGATATTTTATTAAGTCCCGTTGGCGCAACTATGGTTGGTACTATCATAGAAACTTACACACCAAATACTTTTATTAATAAAGGTGACGAAATGGGATATTTTGCTTTTGGAGGCTCTACCGTTTTGATGTTAGTTGACCAAGATAAGGTGCAGATAGATTCTGACATTTTAAAAAATACTCAAAACAAAATTGAAACCGCGGTACAAATGGGCGAAAGAATTGGTATTTGATGATAAAAGAGAGATTACTACTCAGAACAGAGAGGCGAGACCGCCCTAAAGGGCTGCGAGAAGCGAAATAAAGCGTGAAATACTTAAAATCGTTATAACATACAACTCACAGCAGAAGCAAATCTCGGTTCTGAATAGTTACAAAGAGAGATTTATTTCACAATATTTCAGTGTCATAATTACATATACTTTTTTATATGTACCAAAAGAATACATCTTCTAATCTAGGAAGATAGCCCTGTATCAAAATATTTTTATTTCTTTAAAATATAGCTAAATGATTGGTTATAATTTTAACTATATTTGCCAAAAATGGAAGATTTGGCAGGTTAATTTATTTTTTTTATAAAAAGAAGTAAAAGAATTGTCATTTCATCTAAAAAAATTAAATTTTATCTGTAACTTTAAAACCAATCTAAATATTGGAAAAAAAGCACACAGGGGGAAACTTTAAGTTGTACAACATAAAAGGAAGATTACATAAATGAAGTGGTTCAATTTCTTTAATCAGGAGATAGCTATTGACTTAGGAACAGCTAATACGCTCATCATACAAAACGATGAAATCGTTATAGATGAACCGTCTATTGTTGCAATTGATAGAAAAACAGGGGAGACCATTGCCGTAGGAAATAAGGCAATGCAAATGCACGAAAAAACACACGATAATATAAAAACTATCCGACCATTGAAGGATGGTGTGATAGCTGACTTTCAAGCGGCAGAAAGTATGATTCAGGGGTTTATCGCTATGATAGGTCCTCGTCGTCGCTTTATGAGTCACATGAAAATGGTTATTTGTATTCCTTCAGGCATTACAGAAGTAGAAAAACGTGCTGTTTTTGATTCGGCAGATCACGTAGATTCAAAAGAAACTTATTTGATATTTGAGCCAATGGCGGCGGCTTTGGGTATAGGACTTGAAGTAGAAGAGCCTGTTGGTAATATGATTATTGATATAGGAGGCGGTACTACTGAGATTGCGGTTATTGCACTTTCTGGTATTGTTGGTGACCAATCTATCCGTATTGCGGGAGATGAATTCACAAATGATATTAGGAATTACATGAAGCGTCAGCACAATATTCTTATTGGAGAACGTACTTCTGAGCAGATTAAAATTCATGTTGGTTCGGCACTTTCAGACTTAGAAAACCCACCAGAGGATTATGCTGTAAATGGTCGTGACTTAATGACAGGTATTCCAAAACAAATCACGGTTTCTTATGGAGAAATCGCTCATTGTTTGGATAAATCTATTTCTAAAATAGAAGATGCTGTACTTAAGGCTCTAGAAAATACACCGCCAGAGTTAGCTGCCGATATTTACAAACGTGGTTTGTATTTGACAGGTGGAGGTGCTTTGATTAGAGGCTTAGATAAGCGTATTGCTCAGAAAACGAAGTTGCCAGTTCATATCGCTGACGATCCGTTGAGAGCAGTAGTTCGCGGTACAGGTATTGCATTAAAAAATACCGAACAGTACTCTTTCTTGATTGATAGAAAAAGTGTTTAATTAGTACCTTGTACTTTTTAAATTACATTAATATTAAAGAATGATTAGACAAATGAAGGAGAACTATTTAGTAAGGAAGTAGGCAATAAATAACCTACCACAAAGAACACGACTGTGTTTTTTATTTAGACAAGGCAAAAAACACAGTCCTAGCATCGCTAAGGCGAGTATTTTTAACGCAGTATAAATGAAAAACAATAAGTTAGACTGGTAGGTTATTATTTTCCTACTCCCTTAGGAAATAAATAATTTACAACCCAAAATGGGTAGATTATTTCTTGCCTAAGTCCTTATCATCAACCTGCTAACAGAGGCAGATTCATACTATACCTACCATGACCAGTTTCAGAATAAGACCAAGATTTAAAGTATTTTCAGACAAATCACCGATTGAGATTCAGCAACGTATCGAAACCCGCCTAGAATCACACGCTGATGATTGCACAGGATTGCTAACTCCTAATTATTTTATAATCAAAATTCCGCATGAACAGCGGCATTTTTGGTCGCCTCAGTTGAGTTTGCACCTTGAAGAAGAGGAAGGACAAACGGTCATTCGTGGATTATATGGACCTCATCCGAATATCTGGGCATTATTTACTTTTGGCTATGCAACTGTGGGATTTTTGACTTTATTTATTGCTATGACGAGTTTATCTAAATGGAGTCTGGGCAAATCAGCAATGGAAATTTGGGCATTGCCGATATTTATAATAATAGCAATCGCGCTTTATTTTTCGAGTCAAGTAGGTCAAAAACTTGGTGTAGAAGAGACTTTTACTATACATCATTTCTTAGAGGAAGTATTAGAACAGAAGATTCATATTGTTTAAATATTAGCTGTTTCTTATCTTATCTTTATTTTCAATACTTTTATAAAAAGAAAAATAGAATAAATATTATAGGTTTTTAGGTTTAGTTGGCTTAAACTTTTTATAAAGTCGAAAAATTATAAATAAAATGATAACCACTAAAATTATGGCTATAACTGGCAAAAATATTGAAACTACCGACATAACCGTAGCTGTACCAGTTTCTAAAGTAGAAACTATGGGATTCCCTAAGCCTCCTGTTGTTGCTGTTGAA
>CAKZLT010000179.1 GCA_937127195.1 uncultured Saprospiraceae bacterium | reverse complement strand
CTTCGCTGACGGTTGACGGACGCTTCGCTGACGGTTGACGGACGCTTCGCTGACGGTTGACGGACGCTTCGCTGACGAAAAGCCATAATCAAAAGGCTAAAACACCGTCAGGCGTAGCCGTCCGTCAACGAGGAACGAGCGTCCGTCCACCGTCAGCGAAGCGTCCATCCACCGTCAAGCGAATCGTCCGTCAACCGTCTTTCCTACTCCACAATTTTAAAAGTTGTTCGACGATTTCGTTGGTCTTCTTCTTTATTACAACGATTACAAGAACAAGTCGTAACGGGCTGAGCTTCTCCATAGCCAATTGCGACCATTCGACTACTAGAAATACCTTTTGCTATCAAATATTCAACCGCCGAATTCGCACGTTTTTGAGAAAGCGTTTTATTGTAACTATCTCCACCTTTACAATCGGTATGAGAAGCCAATTCGATTTTAATACTCGGATTACGTTTTAAAATATTGGCTAGTTTATTTAAAATAGGCTTGGCATCAGGTCTAATTTCCCAACGGTCAAAGTCATAATAAATACCATCAAGTGTAATTTCTACATTCTTGAACACTTTATCCAAAACGATTTCTTGATAAAATGTTTGAGTTGGATTATTAGGGTCATTTTCGATGCCCCGAGTAGAAAATCGAGCATCTTGACTCAAGTAATCAGTTTTAGAACCTGTGAAAAGATAACTCATTTGTTCTTCTAACTCCAATTTAAATTCCCCTTTTTCATTGGTAGTAACCGCGAATGAAGTATCTCTGAAATTAACTTGAACAGTAGCTGTTGGAATACCAGATTTGCCAAGTACGCCACTATTAGGATTTTCAGGGTCATTAAAAACCTTTTCAACCACACGACCTTCTAATAATAATTTATACTCAATTTTAGGAGGTTCTTCTTGTCCTTCAGCCAAAGGAAGCGTATCAATAGGTTCAACAGGCTCAATAGGTGGCGGTGGTACACGAGTTTCAAAACGATAAATATCATCATTTCCCTTTCCACCTTTACGATTAGACGTAAAATAACCGCTTCTAATAATATTTGATTTTTGTTTTTTACGATAATCTACCCTAAAGCCAAAATCATCAGCACCACTATTGACAGGTGCGCGAAGATTCTGTAAAGGTCCCCAGCGATTGCCATTTTTGACAGTTTTAAAAATGTCAGCTCCGCCCATTCCGATATGATAATCAGAAGAAAAGTACAAAGTGTCAACATCGATATAAGGAGAGGTTTCGCTACCTTCTGTGTTGATTGATGCACCCAAATTTTGAGGCTCGCCCCAACCTTCGCTAGTTCTTTTGACGGAGTAGATGTCATAACCACCCAAGCCTTCAGGATGGTCAGAAGAATAATATAAAACATTACCATCAGCAGATAAAAACGGATGACTATAATTCACTTTATCTTCCGTAAATTCAACGACCTGAGGTTCTGACCATTCGTCTCCAATCAATTCGGTGTACATTAATTTACAATAAAAAACATCACTTTTTGAGCCATCATCACCACAACGAGAAAAGTAAGCTTGTGTAAAATCTTTATTAAAAGTAATGGTAGCTTCGTTGTATTTTGAGTTTAAGACCATGCTAAAATTACTCGTTTTACCAGTTTTTGTATCTAATAAAAACAAATCGGCATATTTATTACCTGTCCAACCATATATATCTTCACCTGTACTTTCTGGTCGGTCGGAGGCAATAATGATTTGACCATCTTTATAAACCGCTGGATAATACTCCGCCGAACGAGTATTTCCACCTAAAGCAGAAACATCAGTGTTTTCGTTTTTTTGCCCCTTGACCCAAGCACCCGCTTGACGGCAAGCGATGATTTCGCGCTGAAATTCATAAGGGTCACCCAAGTCAGAGCCTAAATCCTTAAAAGCTTCTATTGCCTCTTTGTATTGCTCCAACTCCTTGAGCGCGAAGGCATATTGCTTGAGTGCATCAGAGTTGTAACCCGAATTATAAGCTTTCATATACCAATCCTTAGAGGTTTCTGGTTGATTGATAATCCGATAACTCTCTCCAATCAAAAAGGCTTTTTCGCCTTTTTCGACGGTACTTTTTGATTTATTGAACTCTTTTTCGAGAAGTTGAATCGCTTTTGCATATTGTTTTCTTTCAAATGCCTTTCGACCATCGACTATCTTTTCTTCTACATGGCAGCTTGCAATGACCAAGACTGCTAGTAGGATAATTCCTAATTGCCTCATATTTTTTAAGATTTGCTGTTTGTTGTATTATAAAACGTTTGATAAAGAATAGTTGTTACTCAGCGATTGATAATCTGCAATTAGTATGACTATTTAATAGCTATTAACTGATATTATCAGTGTTTTGAAAATTAATTGTCAAAGTCCCGAAAACTATTGTAATTATTGCTACCGCTGTTTTTTCAAATAACGGTAGCAGTAACTAGAAGTTATAACGTTCAAATTCAGGTTATTCTTTATTTTTTTGACGTTTCAATAGCTTTTTTATACCAAAAACTATCTTCAGGATACAGTCCTGTTTGTTGTTCATAGAATTTTTGAATGTATTCAAAATCCTTTTCCATATCGTCTGAAGGGAGAAAAGGGCTTTTGATTTCCATTGATTTGTTTGCATAATTAACACCAATCATTACCAAAGGAACATTCGCTTTTCTGGCAATATGATAAAAACCAGTTCTTAGCCTGTCCGTTTTGCTTCTTGTGCCTTCTGGAGAAAGCCCGATAACTAATTTTTCGTGTTGCTTAAATATCTCTACCGTTGCATCAACAGCGTTCATATTTTTTTTACGTTCGACAGGAATGACATTTAAAGCTCGAAAAATCCACCCGAAAGGCGGTCTAAACAATTCTTTTTTACCTAAAATAGTAATGGTTGCATTTCTGTCATAAATGACAAATAGGGCTTTCATAAAGTCCCAGTTTGTGGTATGTGGACCACCAATAACAACATATTTAGGAATATCAGTCGGAAAATCTCCAATTACCGTCCAGCCGTACCATTTATGAAAAGTCTTTATTAAAAATTTAAACATAGAGTTAGTTAGTTAATTAATAATTAGGAATTAACAATTAATAATTGCTTTTGTGATAGGTTCATTTTGGCATAAGTTTTTTTACAAAGTTTTTAAAAACCGGGAAATTTTCACATAATCCATAGTAAACCTTGTAGTGCCTTTTTTTTAAAATAACTTACCTGACAAAACGGTCTAGTAGTTTTTGGCGCATACTATCATATTCTGATGATGAAAGAACGCCTGATGCTTTGAGCTTTTCTAATTTTTCTAATTCAGACATTAGTTTTTCGCGTGTAATATTGCCTGATTTTTTTTGAGCATCTTCTTCTTCCTTCTTCCATTCTTTTGCTCGTGTTTTTCCTTCTTCCATTTTTTCATTATAAAAAGAACGAAAATCCTCAACACTCAAATTATCTAATGTGCCGCCACGCGAAAAATGAACGGCAAACACATTTCCTAAAGCATAAGTCGCTGCACCAGACATAATTGACATCGAAACGCCGCCTAATAGAGAACCTATACCAGGAATTGCTTTAATAAATGAAGAGCCGATAGATGCAAGCGATGTACCTACAAGCGCACTAACAAGGTTTTTTCCTTGACTTTTGTCAAAACTAATACCATATACCTCGCATAAATCCTTTATCATGTCAAGCTGTATCGAAGTTACGGCTATAAAGTCAACAATTGGAATAGGAATCAATCCGCCTCCTAATGACCAAATGACATGATTTTTTATAATTTCTTCAGTTGATTTCATTTATTGTTTTTTTTATAAAAAAAATGAATATAAGTTGATTTCAAAAGGTTATTTGCAATATAAAAACTTAACAAAGATTATTGAAAGACATAGAACATTAAAGAACTATTAATATCACTTTATAAGCATGAAATATAGCTAAAAATAGAAAATTTAGATGAACCTTTTAAAGAGACATTTAGGTAAATATCTAAAAATTATTATTTTCACCTATGAATATTGATGATTTTTTAAAAAAATAAAATCCAAAATTAAAAGAGCTAATGAAAATAGCACCTATATTTATTGTTTTACTTTTGATGACTAATTGCGTTGATAAGAATGTACAACTATCTAAAGACCGATTATTAGTTGGTGATTGGATATTAACAGAAATGACACATGATGATGAAAAAGTTAATGATATTTCATCAAAAATTTTGTATCAATTTACTGCTGATAGGCAATTGGTAATAAAACAAGAAGGCACTCGAAATGTTGCTAAATACATTTTTAAGAATAACATTTTGATTGTTGATGATGGGGTAATTACCAAAATCAAGGAACAAATTGTTGTAACACAATTGGATAAAAACTTATTGATTTTATCTTTCAAAATAGATGGCTTTCCTGCAACAATGAAATTCGTTAGGGAGTCAGCGGTTTTAAATTAAGAAGCACTGAATAATAGACTTTTTGAACAAAAAAATGTTACTTATGAAATTATATAACAAAATATCTGCATTATTATTGGTCTTATTATTAATGAGTTGTGGTGGCAATGAAACAAATGATGGAGATGATACGACAAATGATGAAAATGAAAGCCGCATTGAAGTTTCGGAAGCAATAGTTGGTACGTGGCTGATTGAAGAAAGTACTCGAAGTGGCAAGAAAGTGCCATTTGAAGGCTTAACGGTTTCTTATACTGCTGACGGTACATTTACGAGTAATCTTTTTGATGACACTAATTCAACACCTTTTGAAGAAGGACTCAAAGCTACGATTGATGGTAGTAATATTTATTTTGATGAAAGTGATATTAGTTATTATGTAGAAGATATTAGTGATAGTTTATTGGTGCTTTCTACCGAAATTAAAAATTTTCCTTTTGAATTTACTTTCAAAAAGGCTGAATAAGCTGATTATTGGCTTCTAGTTAAGTCGTAACTAGAAGCCAATAAAACTAAAGACCAGCCGCTGAATTTGCGATTTTTCTATACATTTCTAATGCAGCATCTTCACTGCTAGGCACATAAGTATTGTCATTAAATCGTGGATTTGCAGATAATTTGACAACTACGGTTTTGGTTACTGGATTGATATAAATATTTTGATTATAAACACCAACCGCCATAAACTCACCAATATCACTTTTGGGCAACCACCATTGATAACCATATCCAAAAGAATCATCTGTTGGTTGCAAATGCGGCGCATCTGCTGTTAGAGACATTTTGACCCATTCATTCGGAACTATTTGCTGATTATTCCATTTTCCACCATGAAGATATAAAGAGCCTATTTTGGCAAAATCCCTTAATGTCAAATTTAAGCCACCTAATGCCATTTCCATATTTCGACCATCAATAAGCCAATAACCGTCGTTTTCCATTCCGAGAGGTTCATATAGTTTTTCTTGCATATATTCAGTAATCGTTTTACCAGTTGCTTTAGTCAAAATCATTCCTAAAACGTGGGTATTGATGCTTACATAATGATTAACTGTACCTGGTTCTAGCTCCCGTTTTAGTGTTGCAGCAAAAGCATCTTGAGATGAACCAAGTGCAAATCCGCGTCCCCAACGATTAATATCGCTATTAAAATCTCCATAATCTTCATTGAAACCAACTCCTGTTGACATTTGTAAAACATCTTTTATGCGAACACCTTCATAACCTGAACCTTTTAATTCAGGTAAGTATTCTTCGACATTTTGCATGACATTTTTGATATGACCTTCTTCGATGGCAATTCCGATGAGTGCCGAAATGAAGGATTTTGCCATAGACCAAGAGATGTTTCTGGTTGTTTCGGTATTTTTAAGATAATACTTCTCAAAAACGACGGTATCATTTTGAATAACCAAAAAACCTGTCGTCCAAGAGTCTTTCAAAAAGGCTTCTGTATTGTAATCTGTTCCCATGAACTTGAAGCTATCAGGCAAATTGATATTACTTTTCTTAGAATATGGAAGCGGTGTTTTGGAGGCTGTTAGCTCAGATATTGGAGTAACTTCATTAAAAGTTCTAAAATTTTCGACAATTTTATCATCATCAAATAGATGCATTACATGGTTGAGCATTTTCCATTTTGGGTAACCCCAAATACCTAAAGCCAATAGAATAAAGAAAATTGTAATTAACACTTTTTTCCAAGTTTTCATGTTTTGATTTTAAAAATGTGTAGAAATGATTAAGTCGTTTAATGTTTCGTCGCGCTATTTAAATTGTAAACAAATTTTTTGATTGTAACGCTTTGCAAATATAAGTTATCACACATAAAAAATGTTGGTGACAGACCCAAAGGCTATAAAATTGGGTTCTAAGTGAAGAAAAATAAATAACTAGCACCATTCTACTTTTTCTTTGTTCTATTTAAAAGCACTTAAAAAATGAACC
>CAKZLT010000178.1 GCA_937127195.1 uncultured Saprospiraceae bacterium | reverse complement strand
TGCTGCTAAAGATGATAAACTCCGAGTTAGTCGCAAGTTTTTACAGCCATTTTATCCCAAAGAAGAAGTCTATAAATGGTTAGATATTGAAGATATAACGGATCGAACGAAGTTGAATAAGGAAAATTATGATGTATATTTCTGTAAAGGGAATTATATAGATTTTTGTCATAAATTATTAGAATGGATTGCTAAAGAGCCTTTTAGACGCTTTTTATTGAGTTATGCTAAGTCTATTAATAAGCAAGAAGGAAAAGCTGGTAGTTTGTTTCAGAAGCATTTTAGAAGAAAAGAAGTAGGAACAACGATTGAAAATTTTAAACAATTGGAAATGTATATTCATCGAAATCCAATTCATCATGGAACAGCTATTAATTTGGAAGATAGTGAATGGACATCTTATTATTCATTTTTTGTGAACGAAAAATCTAGTTTGAAGCGAACAGAAGTATTAGAATGGTTTGATGGAATTGAAAACTTCAAATTAGAACATGAAAAATATACTGATGATTGGAAAGATGACCAAAAATGGAGGATTGAAGATTGATTGAAAATAAGAAACAAGCAAGAAGAAACAAGAGTGAGAAGAAGAGATTTGCGAAATTTTGAAAATTTGGCAAATCGGTCTGTGCAGCTCTGATTTGCCAAATCTCCTAGATTTCGCAAATCTTTCTTTACAAAACCAACAACCACACCACCAGATGACAACAGGAACACAAGTCCACTATTACCACTTTTGCCAACGCAAACTGTGGCTATTTTCCAATGGCGTACAAATGGAACAAGACAGTAATTTGGTTGCACAAGGTAAATTCATACACGAAACAACCTACGGACAACGCGCCAACAAATACAAAGAATTAGACTTTGGCTATGTCAAAATTGACCACTACGATGCACAGCAAAAAGTGATTCACGAAGTCAAAAAATCTAACAAACTAGAGTTTGTCCATGTCGCTCAACTCAAATATTACCTTTATGTCATGCAAGAAAATAGCATCAAAGGCGTAACAGGAATTTTGGAATATCCAAAGCAACGACTCACTCAAAAAGTCATTCTAACAGACAAAGATATATCCGAAATCAAAAAATGGGAATTAGAAATCGAAGCAATTACAGCGCAAGAAAACTGCCCCAAAGTAATTAAAAAGCCATATTGTAAAAACTGTGCTTATTTTGAATACTGTTATATCTAGTATATTATGAAAAAGACGAAATACCTTTTTAATCCTGGGCGACTGTCACGAAAAGACAACACACTCAAATTTACACCTGTTGACGAAACTCAGAAACCACGGTATTTGCCCATCGAAGGAATTGAGCGATTGTTTGTTTTTGGCAGCTTGGACGTGAATTCTGCACTATTGAATTTTTTGGGGCGAAATAGGGTAGGAGTACATTTTTTTGATTTTTATCAACATTATACAGGGTCGTTTATGCCGAAGGAATTTCTATTGGCGGGCAAAGTACAAGTGGCGCAAACCCAAAATTATACCCGAAAAAAGAACCGTCTTCACATCGCGCAACAGTTTATAGAAGGTGCGACTTGGAACATTCTAAAAAATCTAAAATACTACAATAAAAGAGGTAAGTCGCTTGAAACGCAAATTCAAAAAATCGAACATTACAGAACTTTGCTACATTCAACTACGGCGATTAATGAACTCATGGGACTGGAAGGGAATTGCAGAATGGTTTATTACACCGCATTCGATTCGATTATAAAAGGCGATTTTATGATGAATGGCAGAAGCAAACAACCGCCTCAAAATGAAATTAATGCGCTCATTTCGTTCGGGAATATGATGTGTTATACACTTTGTTTGGATATGATTTACCATACCCAACTCAATCCGACAATTAGTTTTTTGCATTCGCCTGGCACTCGTCGTTATTCGTTAGCACTAGATTTGGCGGAAGTTTTTAAGCCATTATTGGTCGATAGAGTAATTTTTAAATTATTGAATAAGCGTCAATTGCAAGCGAGGCATTTTCATAAAGAACTCAATAGATGTTTGTTAAATGATGCTGGTAAAAAAGTGTTCATCGCTGCATACGAGGAGCGTTTAAAGGAAACTATTCATCATAGAAAACTTGACCGAAAGGTGAGTTATAAGCGTTTGGTTTGGTTGGAATGCCATAAACTAGTGAAGTACATTTTGAAAGATACCGAAAGTTATGAACCATTTAAAATATGGTGGTAGTGAATGTGTATTCCATTTTTTATACTTCAAAAATTTGAAAACTCCGAGCTTTCAGCAAAAATATAAAATCATGTATATAATAGCAGTTTACGATTGTGGCGAAAAACGAGTTGTGAAAATGCTCAAGCTTTGCCGTCAGTACTTGAATTGGATTCAAAATTCTGTATTTGAAGGAGAACTGACACCTTTGCAATTACAAGAATTAAAATATAAAGCTAACCAGATTATGGATTTGAATTATGATAGTTTTATTATCTTTAGCAGTAGAAGCCCAAAATGGCTAGATAAGGAAGTAATTGGCTTGGATAAAAATGAAATTAGCGATTTTCTTTAACTTTGTTTTGTCGTCGAAGACTCTATTGTTTACTTATAACATTCTTTGAAATTTTTGAATAATACTTGATGGAGAAACTTTTAATCGAACCATATTGGGATTGAAATGATGATAAGTATAAATATCAAATGTGCGAAACAACCCTTTTAATCGAATCATATTGGGATTGAAATCGCGCATTGGAGTATCAAGAGGTAGGCTATTCTCAACTTTTAATCGAACCATATTGGGAATTGGGGCAAAACACAAAAAGCGGAATACCTTGGAATATTCAAAGTATTGCGCTTTTTTTTAAAACAGAAAATAATTGTATTGAATTTAAGACGTTTTTTTACTTGCCTCAAATTCATTGATATACTCGCCGACAACGTCATTGACAATATCTTTTAGATAGGATTTTTGTAATCTAGCTATTTTTTTAAGTTTTTCGAGTTTTTCTTTATCAAAAGTAATGGTTACACGTTTTTTACCTTTTGGTGCTTCAACGCTTTCCATTTTTGATGTTTCGACGGTTTCCCGAATCAAAGAATCAATCCCAAAAGCAGGTTTAGAGCGTTTGGTTGTTTTTCTAGACTTTTTACCTTTGGCTGCTTCGGCATTTTCAATAGTAGTCTCCGTAATCGCTTCTTCAAATAGGCTTTCTAGTCCTAAAGAAAAGGATTTTTTAGATTTAGGAGACGTTTCTTTCTTATTCGCCACCTTTTTAGAGACGTTCTTTGCGATATTTCCTTCCATCGCGTCATTAAACAAGTCTTCGAGACCAGATTTAAAGTTCTTTTTAGCCACTATATTAGTTCGTAATTAGTTGATTTTTTGATAACTATATTTTCCAAAAAAAGTATAATAAATGTTCTATGCTTCTTCTTTAACTTCTATTCGTTCAAGAATTTCTTTTGCTAAATTTAGATAATCTACTGCGCCTCTACTTT
>CAKZLT010000177.1 GCA_937127195.1 uncultured Saprospiraceae bacterium | reverse complement strand
AGGAGAGCCATAAACAGGTGCTAATCCTTTGCTTGAAGAACGCAAACCCGAATAAGGGTTGTCGCGACAAGCATCCAAAATAACCAAATTCATCTGATTATTAGCGTGTTTCAATTCATTCAAAACGCGTTGTAATTTGACCGCTTCTACTTCTATATCTAATCGTTTTTCGATATTCGCATCAACAGGAATGAGGTAATTTTTACCATCAACTTGAATACCATGACCAGCGTAGTAAAAAACTCCGATGCCTCCTTTTTCTTTTAATTTTACACCAAAATCCCTAATAACGGTTTTCATATCGCCTTGTTTAACATTCATTTTGAGCATAACCTCGAAGCCAAAAGAACGTAAGCGCGAGGCAATTTCAATGGCATCATTCATAGGGTTACGAAGCGGTACTTCTTTATAAGTGCTGTTTCCGATGACCAAAGCCATTCTAGGTGCATCACTATTAGATTCAACCACCTTATCCATGGCAGTAGTTTCGTTTTCTTCACCATTAAAAACAACGGTAAAATCAATTTTTGCGATATTACCTTCCGTGTCGGTTGCTTCTACCCAAAATTCATTTTGACCTTTTGAGAGAGTAATGTAAGATTCAAAATCTCTGGTTTCGCCTATTTTAGTTCCTAGTGCCGCTTCCGCGCCACTAACTCTAATGCGTTTAACACCACTTTCATCACTTGCTTTTCCATGTACTCTTATTTTTTTCTTTTTAGAAACGACTATTGGTCCACGGCTTACTTCTGGTGAAATAATTTCAATTGTTGGTGCTGTTTTATCCTTTTTTTGCTCAGCATTAGCCAATTCCTTAATCGCTTCTTTATCTATTTTGGACTTAAGAATATTGTTTTTATAAACTCCAATAAAGTCTAAATGCCCTCCTGTGAACATTTTAGCCTCACCTGATTTTCGATTATTTTTCCAACCACCTTCGTATTTATTTCCATTTGGATAATAATAAGTACCAAAACCATTTCGGGCATTGTTTGCGTGAGTACCTTTATATTTAGTACCTCTTCGATAGATTAAAGTCCCTTGACCTTCACGCTTATTGTTCTTAAATTCACCAATGTAAAGACTTCCATCAGGATAAATGTATGTTCCCCAGCCATTTTGACAATCACCATCTAAGCACACATCTTGTTTTTCAATAGATTTGAATTGATTTTTATTCCAATAACCTGTCTGAAAATCACCACCTTTCAAATGTAGCGAACCGTACCCCTGAATGGTATTTGCTTTCCATTCACCAACATATTTTATCTTAGAAGGATGGTCAAAATGAATTAATACGCCATGTCCATAGCGCAAATTTTCTGACCAATCACCAATATATCTAT
Organism: uncultured Saprospiraceae bacterium; assembly: GCA_937127195.1. Taxonomy (GTDB): domain Bacteria; phylum Bacteroidota; class Bacteroidia; order Chitinophagales; family Saprospiraceae; genus CAKZLL01. Next base: position 18,529 of record CAKZLT010000177.1, on the reverse strand, counting down.
TACCATCGTTATATTTCATGTCACCATAGCCATCGCGCATCCCGTTTTTGAACCAGCCTTCGTAACGCTCGCCATCTTGCCAAACTTTTACGCCATAACCTTCCATACAATCTCCTGTCATGCAAGAGCTATTGTGTTGTGCGTTCGCCATAAAGACGAACAACAAAAGCGGAATGATGATTATTTTTTTGCTAAATTGTTTATTAAATTGTTTGATTCTCTTCATAGTACTTGCCTTGTTTTTAATTCAAAGTTTTTGTGATTTCTTTATTTTGTTTTTATTTTTTACAAGTGTTCGATTTCTACTACAATCGGAACGATATAATTGTCTTTTGCTACTGCCGAAAAGGCAATAGAATCCTCTTTTTTATAATTAACATCCTTCAAAGGAACAAGCTTAGAGCCTAATGTTTTGTAAAGGCGCTGCATAAAATTTCCTTCTACATTCCCCAAATCATCCATTATATTGTTGATTTGTAATGGTCTTCTAGAATATAAGACACAGAGATAATCCATTCCTTTCACATCATCCATTTGATACATATAATCATTCCCTGGTAGCGCGAATTTTTCTTTTCCTTTAAAAATCAATGCACTTTGATTTTCTAATGGAAACAATAAGTTAGACTCATTTTCTAAGTTAGACCCAATGACATAAACGTAAACGGTCTGCTGATTAGAAAGATAAAGCTGATAGTTAGTGCCTTTGTAATAGCCTTCTGTTGATTTAAAAAGGTTGACATTCAATGCTGTAGAAATTGGTTTGTCCGCAATCTCAAGCATCAAAGACCCCGATAATGCCAAAACATTTGAAGGTTCTTTTGCTTTGACTTCTTTTTTTGGGAACTCCAAATATTCTCTATGATTGAGTGCCGCATAATTCATTCGGGTAAACTGCCCTTTTGTAAAACGTTGGCGACAAGCTTTTGTAGAGTAAGACATCATATTTAATGGATCAGGCTTATAATATTCTCCTTTTGAGTCTTTCATCTTACCATTATAATGACAATTATCGTCAACGTAACCCGAAATATTAGGGTCAGCAGGCGTATCACAAACCCTATCTCCAGCAATATGACAATTGGATTGATCCGCTAATTCATCTGTCGAACCATTATTAGAAATACCATGTGTGTGATAAAGCATGAAGTAATGTCCCATCTCGTGCGGTAATGTACTACCGTTATTAATACAACTTTTTGACATCAAAACTCTATCATTACCAGGAGGGAAATAAGCATAACCGCAAAGTGCAATCTGACCACTAGAAATACTGTTGACGATATATAGATTAATTACGTTTTTTACATCGTTATCTCTGCCCAGTTCTTCTTCATACTTGACATCGAAGTCATAAAACATCGAATTATCAATATAATTAATCTTATCTGCAACAACAAAACGAATATTAGCATTAATAAAATGACTATTAAGGTCACTAATTGCTTCTTGAATGCGGTATCTTTGGATAGCTCCTTTTCGATTAGATTTTCGTAAAACGTGGATTTGAACAGGTATATCTATGACTCCTCTAGTGATTTTATTATTAAAACTTCTTAATCGAGGTTGTGCCTCCTCCATCATTTTGGCTTGCTCATCCGTTACTATTGTACCGCATTGACTTTTTGCATTATTTGACAAAAATGTCACAAAAAAGAAAATAAATAGTGTGGCTTGTCTCATTGTTTCAATTTTCATTAATGGTTCTTACTCATCATTATATATAAAGGACAAGAAATATTCCAAAAAGCTGTTAATCAGTCATTCATATTTCATATTTCAATAGATACTAATATATATTAACATTAATATAATGACGCTTGTAATTTGAAAAAAGTAACAAGAGAATAACAATACTTAACTTTTAATGGTTTTTTTTATCATTTAAAGCTAAGTATATTTTTTTAATAAAAAAACAAAGTAATTAAGGAGTTATATATTTATAAAAAACAAAGTAGCTATTAATACATATATCATTGATAATCAGTTTTTTATGAAAACAATTTCACACATCAGCTTTAACAAAAATGTAAAAATGCTTATTTCCTACTAGAATTATTCAATAGTAACCCGATTTTCTAGTTGCGCGTTGATTTGTTTCCCTTGAGCAGTTGTTTCTTTTACAAACTCAATTAAAGCATCTCTAAAAAATTTATCTAGATTGACTCTTTTTTTATTTTTTAAAAAGAAAAAATCACCGCCACCATTAGCCAAATAATCTGAAGTTGCCATTTTGTAAGTGCGATTTTTTTGGAAAGGTTCACCGTTAATAGTCACAGATTGCACTTTTTGGTTGTTGATTATCAATCGAATAGAACTGCTAAAGTGTTCTCCGTCTTTAGATGCAATCTGTTCAAATACTTTCATTAGTGTTTCATAATCCAATTCCAAAACCACCAACATATTGTCGAAAGGCATTAATTCAAACATATTGCCTAGCGTGATTTGTCCTTTATTCAATGCAGGAATTCGCAAACCACCATCATTAATAAAAGTAAAATCAATAGATTGTTGGTAATAATCTTCGGACTTTTGATGAACGGCATCCGCACACCAATTACCAAGCAAAGACTCAGGTCTTCCTTTAGGAAGTGATTGTGCTGTTTCTCCAATGACTTCATTCATTGTTGCATCCAATTTCACTTTATAAGGTGCAATTAAGGCATTAATATCGGCATCAGGCTCAACTAAGGCAGGTTCAATTCGCACTGAATTTTCCTGAACATCCGCGAGGAAATTATTCGTTTTGCAGGCCGAAAACAAAAGTAGAAGTGTTAGAAAGAGTAGATTTTTCATAAAAAAGTAGATTGTCAATTTTGATACTAAATGGTATCAAAATTAACAATCTACTTCTAATATTTAGACTTTTCTAGGAAAATTCCTTATCCTAAAAGTATTCCAGCTTCTTTTTTGATTGCCATCAATGCTGTATCCAAAGGACTTTCGATATTAGCCAATTGGTGCATCAAAATCATTCTAAAATCCTCAGCCGTTGCATTTTCTGGAAGGTTATCACCCGTTTTAGTAATAATATTAATCGTTTGATTTTTGGCAAGACCAATAATTTTCCAAAGACTTTGAGAAACATAAACCTGTTGAGAAATATTATGCTCAAACTCTTGCTGAATAGCAATGATTAAAGAGCTTTTTAATAAATTTGGGTCTGCGCTCATGCTCGCCAAACGAGACAATAAATTTTCGATACGAATACGTTCACATAGTAAGGTCAAACGCTCATAAGCTTGTAACTTAATCGGAATGATAGCTTCGTTTGTTTCTTTTCGCTGCTCCATTAGGCGCATATTATACTCTTTTTTGAAGTATTCTTTCATTAAAAAATATACCGTTAGGAATACAATCAAAGCAGGCGTAGTTACTTTTATAATCTCCAAAACAATTTCCCACCACTTCATAAATGACTTTTTTAGTGATTAGTGATTGGTTACTTAGTGATTCGTCACTTTAGTATTCAATGACTAAATATTTTATTTACTTTTATTATAGTTTTTCGTTACTATTCAGTATCATTTTTACAACTGCTCGTTTCAGAGTTAAGCGTAGCGTCTCTGAAACGAGCGTTTGTTTTTTTTAAACACTGCTGAATAGTTGCAATTTTCTTACAAAAAGAAAATCGCATTCATACTTATCTAAATACGAAAACCATAAATATAAACGCTCTTCATTAGATTCCATTCATCTTATGATTAATTCTTTTCTAAGAAATGCAATAATCGGAAATAGTAACAAAATTTAAAACGATTTATATATTTTTGAACCGATTTTTCTAAAATTTGTTATTACCTTTGAACTTATTCTTATTAAGAATAATTAAAGTTAGTATTATTCGATAAATATATTAAATATTACTTTCATAAACAGAAATGAACAGAATCAAAATAATATAGAAATGGCAGAAGTAATGACAAATGCACCCGTTAATTTGACAGATGGAGCAGTCAAACAATTAAAAACTATTTTATCAGCTAACGAGATTCCAGAAAATCACGGTTTGCGCATCGGTGTAAAAGGTGGCGGATGCTCTGGTTTTACTTATATATTAGGGTTTGATGTGAAGAAGGACAATGACCAAGAATTTGTTTCTAATGGCATCAAAGTATTCATGGAAAAGTCACACGGTATCTATTTGTTAGGTATGGAAGTTGATTTTCAAGATGGATTAAGTAATCGAGGTTTTTCTTTCAATAACCCGAATGCTACGGATTCTTGCGGTTGTGGAACTTCTTTTTCTGCTTAGTATAGATTTCCAAATCTATACTAATTTGGAAATTCAAAGAGGGTTTTAAATTGTTTTTTGATTCGACAAATGAAATTGAAGTTAACGATTTCTTTATAAAATGGAAACGAAAACCACCTAATTCAACAAATTAGCCACTTATTGAGATTTTGAATTAGTATTACACAAGGCTAAACTACAAAGCCTTGCGTAATACCAATTAATTAAGTTAGAGTATCCAAAGTGAAGAAAAAAGTAAATGTTTCAACTTCGGTTTGGTCACCATTTGGTAAAAGCGTGCTTTGTCAAATGGAAAATCTAAGGCTTCATCTTACTCTCAATTCCCAATCCAAATAACGCAAAATCATACTTCACAGGGTCATTTGCATCAAATTCGCGTAATCGTTCCGTCAATTCTAGTACCGTTTTCCAATCCGTTTGTTTACGTTCAATTAACCCAAATTGTCGCGCGACTCTATCTACGTGAACATCCAAAGGCATCAATAATTGACTCGATTGAATATTTTTCCACAACCCCAAATCCACACCAGTCGAATTATCGCGCACCATCCATCTCAAAAACATATTTAGCCGCTTACAAGTTGACTTTCGAATAGGCGTTGCAACGTGTTTTCGCGTTCGTTTTGGTGCAAATTCTAACGAAAAAAACAATTCATGAAAACCAGCTAAAGCTTTTTCAATATGAATATCATCTTTAGTAATAAATTGAGAAAAAGCCGTTTCTAGTGTTTCATTTTTTTTATAAAAATCTTGAAAAAACTCCAAAAAATACAGCGAATCAATGTATTGAAAAGTTCGGTGTTTGAATACAGAAAAACGTTCTCTATCCTTTTCTTCATGATTAATAATGAAATCGTGTGGTGCGCCATCCATCAATTCAATCAATTTATTGCCACTATTCATTATAGTCTTGCGCTGCCCCCATGCGAGCATCGACACCCAAAAGCCCATGATTTCAACATCTTGAAGTTTGGAAAAACGATGCGGAATTGATAAAGGGTCTTCTGGAATGAAGTCAGGTTGATTGAAGCGAAGAACGGCTTCGTCTAGAATCGCTTTTATATTCTGTTGCATATCAAATAGATTGTATTACAAATCTACTCAAAAATAATCTTACCTGTTTGTACATTTGAACTACTAGTGCTTTTAATTTGATAAAAATAAATGCCTTTTGCCTGAGCACTCAAATTAAAAGTGGCATAATTTGCATTAATTAATTCAGAATAAACGAGCTTTCCAAGAACGTCAAAAATCTCAATTGAAGCAATTTTATTGTCGGATTGAATAGTAAAAACACCTCGATTTGGATTCGGAAAAACATTATATTGAATAGTTGGAATAGTATTTTGATAAGTATTCGTTACAAAACTCAAACTACCTGTTGCATTTGTTTTTAATAACAACATATCCAAATCTCCAGCACCATAACTGCTCGTTCTACCAGCCATAATATAACCTCCATCTGTGGTTTGCTCTACCGAATGAATCGCCTCTTCTCCCGTTCCACCGTAGGTATTTGTCCAGAGTGTATCGCCATTTGCATCGGTTTTGACAATGTATCCATCAAAATCACCCAATGCCGAAAAAGAGTTAGAACGACCAGTGAGAATACATCCTCCATCATTAGTTATCCAAAGTCCGTCAGCGGTTTCTTCGAGATTTCCACCATAAGTTTTTTCCCAAAGCGTATTACCTGCCGCATTCAATTTTATCAAATACATATTAGATGCCGTACCGATGCCATAACTATTCGTCGTTCCAGCAATAAAGTAATTACCATTATCATCTTGTTGAATAACAGCACTCAAATCATCTGCCGTTCCACCAAAAAATTTACGCCATTGTTCGCCACCAGAACTATCTGTTTTTATTATAAAAATATCTTTATGGCGAGTCGAATCATAATGATTGATATTAGAGTAACCAGTCATAATATAACCATCATCTAATGTTTCTTGAACCGAAAATCCGTAATTAAAGCCCGCAGAAGTACTTTCTGTATAAGTTTTGCGCCATACTTTTCCACCTTGTGCATTCAATTTTAGCAGCAGCATTCCAGACCCCGTAACACTTTGATAGCGACCTGTTACGATATAGCCACCATCTTTAGTTTCTTCGATATAATATCCGTGATTAGCCCAATGTCCTTCTGAATAAACGGTTTGCCATAAGGTATTTCCAACCGAATCCACTTTTGTAAAAATAATTCCAGAACTATTTCTAATCAAAATATAACCATTATCCGAAGTCACGTTGGCGAACACAGAAGGCAAAGGTTTAGACCATTCTTCAATCCCCTGACTATTTACTTTTACTAAATTTGTTCCACCAATAATATAACCTCCGTCCGTTGTTTGCCTAACAGATTTGGCTACTTCGGCGGTAGTTGTTCCATAAGTTTTTTCAAAAGTTTGCTGTGCCGTTGCTAACTGAATACAGCAAAACATAAAAACGCCAATGCATATTTCTTTTATCATAATATTTAGTTTAATCTAATTGATAATTGAATAAGTATAAAAAATATTGGTTTTGGCTTGATTAAAAATAATTTTTCGGCAGATAGCCATAGAAAAGAACTGAATAAAAGATAACCAAAGAAGTATTTAGTTTATCTGACCTTTTAAACATATTCCAAAATATCCCGATTTTCCAAAACTTCACTCTTCGCTCCATTCTGTCCCACATTAAACATCGCCAGAGCCAATTCAGTAGATTTAATACTACTATTTTTACCCATCAATTTTATTAAAGGATAAAGCGTTCTACTAATACGGTACATCATATTAGGTTCTTTTCTACTCTCCACAGGATAAATATAACCTGGTCGAAAAGCATAAAAACGCCCTAAATTCATGTTTGAGATACTATTTTCTGCAATGCCCTTATATTTAGCAAAAGATGTTCTGCTCTTTTCTGTTCGGTCAGCTCCTGCACCACTCAAGAGGCATAAAGTTGCTTTGGGGCTATTATCTTTTAATGCCTGTCCAAAAGCTAAAGCATAATCTACGGTGATAACTCTAAACTGTGCATCAGGTACTTGACCAGTATAGACACCAATACAAAAAAAAGCAGCATCAACGTTCTCAAATAAAGCAGTTTGTCCAGAATAATCGTTGAAATCAGAAACAACGACTTCTTTCAATTTTGGGTGATTATTACTTGTTTTTTTACGAACCAATGAGGTTACTTCCTCTATATTAGCAGAAGCCAAACAGTTTTTAATAATCAAACGACCAATCATCCCCGTTCCGCCTGCAATAATTATTTTTTTCATTTTGTAATGTTTTGAATTAGCTTTTAGTAAAAAATTGCCAAAGTCAAAAAACAAGATAGCTTAAAAATGAAGTACATAATAAAACAATCTTGTTTTTTTGTTAAAAATAAGTACGTGAGCAGAAGTAATGACGTAAGTGATGAAGTATTTTTTTTGTTCTATGATTTAAAAAAATATAAGAATAGCAAACGACACGAATATTTTTCAAAGAAATAGAGTGGAAAAAAGACGAATTAGAATACGGGATTACTTTTGCTCATGTACTTAATATACTAAAAGTTATTTAATGTTTCGTAGCGCGACGAGGCTCATCGCGCTACGATAGTTTTAAATGAAACAAAAAATGGCTACCTCTTGCGAAGTAGCCATTAAATTAAATTTTATAAACAAACAAACAATTTTTAATTCTATTAGTTAGCCGTAGCTAATGTATTTCTTGTTGACATTGTCTCATTATATGTAGTAGCAATTTTAGCGATGTGCTTGTAACCGTAACCTCTAGTTCCTACTAATTTTTGTAAAGCAGGTAAGCTAGCAGTAGCAGCTTTCATTACTTTTTTGTAGTTGCTCTTAGTTACTTTAGTAAATTCAACTCCGTTAGTTGTTTCTACATAAAAGAAGTGTTGAACTTTACCGCCAATTTTAGCATCAGCTTCAGTGTATTGGTTGTAAACTTTAATTGCTCCGTTTACTTGACGCTCAACCATGATGTCAGTAGCTCCGAAACGAACAGGTGCATCTTCAACAACTTTTCTTACATAAGTAATATTGATTGTTTTGTATGCTTTAGTAGCACGGTTGTATTTTTTTACTTCAAAACCATATTCAGTCAATTCTTTCGCTTTGAAAGTTTCTTTCTTATTATTAGTATGAATGAATTTTACTTTTAATTCATTGTAAGTAGGACTTACAACAACAACTTGACCTTCAATTTTTTCGCCATTTGTATTGATTACATAACCTGCAAATGCTTTCTTAGCAGATACCTGAGCAACTGTAATTATAGCGAAGATGATTGTTAGTGTAAAATTTTTCATGACTCAATTATTTTGTTGTTGTTGTTTGATAGTTCAAAGATGCACTATTGGTTAGGTTGTTTCATGTCGTAAAAATTAGTTAGTGTGACTCATTTATGTTCTTTGTATTATTAGAATAATGTCTTTTCCCTTTTATAATAGAAAAACACGTCCATTCTTATCAAATCAACTAGTTATCAGTCAATTACAAACAAACACTTCATTTTATTCATGTCACATTTTTACTGTTTTCAAAATATGTAATTTTCATTTTAAAAAAAAGAACAAAACACTAAACTCTCTTAATTTGTGACATTATTTTTTTTAAAAAATGGCATTTAAAAAACAAAACACAAAACACTATTTTTTATTAAAAAAAGAAAATCTGTGACATTTTTCTAAAAAAATAAAAGTCGATTTTTTTAAAAAAAAGTAAAAAAAAGGGTAAAAGGCTGTAATTAAGCATTCTTTAAGGGTGAAATGTTTTAAATATTAATATTCCTTATTATAACAGAAACAGTTAAAGTAAATCGATTTTAAGTACATGAACAGTTAGTAATGTAAATTACTATACAATTGAATTTTTATCTTTATTTTTAATAAAAAACCTTAATCCATTCTTTGTCGAGCTTATTTTGTCTTTTCACTCACTAACTAACTAACTAACTAACTAACTAACTAACTAACTAATAATGACATTTAGTTGCTGCAATTACTTTTGTGGTAGTACTATAAATAGCACTTACTTCTACTCTCTTGTAGCTTTTATCTAAAAAAATTCATTGCTCAACATATTATTACCATTTTTGAAGACAAATAAAATAAGGAACAAATAGAAACATTTGGTTCTTTGTCAAACGAATTGCTTAAAAGATTTTATAAATAGAGATATGAAACAGTTTTTCAAATTTATGTTTGCCTCTTGTCTAGGAATGGCGCTTGGACTCGGTTTGTTGAGTTTAATTGGTTTTGGAGTTTTAGGAAGTGTAATGAGTTCATCTACATCAGATGACAACATAAAAGCCAATTCTATATTAACGATCAACCTAAATGGTGTAGTTCCTGAAAAAACTAATAATGCCGCAACTAATCCGTATGAATTCGAAACGGACGACATTGTGGGCTTGATGGATATGATAAAAGGAATTGAACGTGCAAAGGACGATGACAATATCAAAGGTATATATATAGATACGCCTGTTCCTTCATTGAATTTTGCTTCTTTGGCTGCTTTGAGAAAAGCAATTGAAGACTTTAAAGAAAGTGGAAAATTTGTTATTGCTTATGCTGATTACTATTCAGAAAGTGGTTATTATTTGGCTTCCGTAGCTGATGAAGTATATTTGAATCCTGTTGGACAAGTTGATTTCAATGGTTTTGTAGCACAAATTCCATTTTTTAAAGAAATGTTAGACAAAATCGGTGTGAAGTATGAAATTTTCTATGCTGGTGACTTTAAAAGTGCAACGGAACCTTATCGCTTAAACAAGATGAGTGATAATAACCGTCAACAAACACGAGAATATATCAATGATGTCTATAATAATTATTTAGCTGATTTATCAGATTCTAGGAAAATGACTGTTCCTGTACTACGTAATTTAGCGAATGAATTATTGATACAAAATGCAGAAGATGCCGTTCAATATGGATTAGTTGACTCATTGATGTATAAAGATATGTTATTAGGAAATATGAGTGATCGATTAGGACTTGACCCTAAAAAAACTATTCCTACCATTTCTTTAGGAAAATATACAACATCAACTCAGCCTAAAGTTAATTATAAGGCTAAAGACAAAATCGCGGTTATATATGCTGAAGGAACTATTGTAGGAGGTAGCAAAAAAGCAGGAATGGTAACGGGCGACGGTTATTCTAAGATGATTAGAAAAATCAGAAAAGATAAGAAAATAAAGGCAATTGTATTAAGAGTAAATTCTCCTGGAGGTAGCGGTTTAGCTTCTGAAAAAATCTGGAGGGAATTAACTTTAGCCAAAGAAGCAGGTATTAAAATCGTTGTTTCGATGGGAGATTACGCTGCTTCTGGTGGGTATTATATTGCTTGTATGGCAGATACGATTTTGGCAGAGAAAAACACTTTGACTGGTTCTATTGGAGTCTTTTCGATGTTTCCGAATGCTCAAAAATTAATGAATGATAAGTTAGGTGTTCGTTTTGATACAGTGAAAACAAGTGAATATGCTTTAGGTCCAAATGTGGCAATTGAGTTGTCGCAAAAGGAAAAAGATATGATGACCGCAGGAACAACTAGTTTTTATGAAACTTTCTTGAAACGCGTTTCTGATGGTCGTGGAATGACTCGCGATGAAGCACACGCGGTTGCTCAAGGTCGTATTTGGACTGGAACTCGCGCCAAAGAATTAGGTTTGGTTGATGCGATTGGAGGTTTGGATGATGCGATTGAAATTGCAGCTAATATGACTGGTTTGGATAAGTTTCGCACCGTTGAGTATCCTAAGACGAAAGCTCCTTTGGAGCAATTAATCGAAGATTTTACAGGTCAAAAAACATCTGTAAAACAGGCTATGCTTAAAGAAGAATTGGGTGAAATGTATCCTTATTATGAAAGAGTAAAAACGTTACAGTCGCTTCAAGGTGTTCAGGCTTTGATGCCTTTTGAAATGAAGTTGGATTAAATTTAGACCGCTTCGCTGAGAGACCGTTCACTTCGTTCACTAAGAGAAAAGAGATCGCCTTCGGCTGAGAGATTTCTAGATAAAGTAGCCTTTTATTTGTCGCCAATAAAAGCGATAAACAAAAGGCTATCACGTCAAGGAATCTCTTAGTCGAAGGCGGTCTCTTTTCTCGCAGCGAAGCGGTCTCTTTTCTCTAATTAATTAATAATCCTTATCTTTAAAGTATGAAAAAATTACCATTAGGCAGACAGAATTTTGAAGATATTATAAAAGAAAACTTGCTATATGTTGATAAAACGGATAGGGTTTATAATATTATTGAAAATGGAAGTTTATACTTTCTGGCTCGTCCTCGTCGTTTTGGTAAATCTCTACTGATTTCTACATTCAGACATTTATTTGAAGGAAAAAAGGAGTTGTTTAAGGATTTATATCTTGGAAAATCGACTGATTACGCTTTTGAAACTTATCCTGTTTTGCAGTTTAATTTTGCAAAACTAGGACATCAAGTTGAAAATCTTGAAGAAGAATTAATTAATCAAATTGAAGGTTATGCGAAGTTTTTTCAAGTTGAAATAGAAGAAACATCTTTATCTACCCGTTTTTTTAGCTTAGTTAAAGGTATTTCTGAAAAAGGGAAACCAGTTGTTTTGCTCGTTGATGAATATGACAAACCAATTATTGATTTTTTTACAGAAATAGAAAAAGCAAAAATTAATCAGAAGGTATTACGAAGTTTTTTTACACCATTAAAAGATTTGGATAGTCAAGGGCATTTGCATTTTTTATTTATTACAGGTGTTTCAAAATTTAGTAAAGTCAGTTTGTTTTCTGATTTGAATAATCTCAAAGACTTGAGTAAGACTCCGTTAAGCTCTGACTTGTTGGGAATTACACAAGAAGAATTAGAAGATTATTTCAAAAGCCATATAGAAGTTGCGACGCAAAAAATGAATATTCCGAAAGTGGAGTTGCTCAAATGGATAAAAAAATGGTATAACGGATATTCTTATGATGGGCAGATAAGGTTGTATAATCCTTTTTCATTATTAAATTTTTTCATGGATTATCGATTTGATAATTATTGGTTTGAAACGGGAACACCTACCTTTTTGGTAGAAACAATTAAAAATGAATATGTCAATCCACGTGAATTAGAATCTATTAAGGTTGACAATTATTTTTTTAATAGTTTTTCATTAGAGCAATTGGATATTGTTGGTTTATTGTATCAAACGGGATATTTGACGATAAAGGAAGCTACATTTGGTTTTTCAGGCTCAAAATATGTGCTGGGCTATCCGAATATAGAAGTTCGTCATTCGATGATTTATAATTTGGCACAAGCCTATACTTATAAAACGAAGTCCGTTGTCAGTTCTGCCATGGTTAATATGCTTGGTGGTTTGGAAGAAGGCGATGTTGCTGTTTTTATTCAACAATTGAAAATTATTCTTTCTGATATTTCTTATCATTTACATCCGCCAAAAATTCGAGACAGACAAAAGGATGTAAAAAAAGAGCAAAGAGAAATAGAACTTTTCAAAATGTGGGAAGGCTATTTTCAAACTATTATCTATTTAATTACATCCTATATGGATATGATAGTAGATTCGGAAGTGACAAAACACAAAGGTCGTTTGGATTTAATTGCACAAACGGAAAACAATATTTATTTGATGGAATTCAAATTAGATGGCACTTCCACAGATGCCATTGAACAAATCAAAAAACGAGAATATGCGGCTAGTTATAAAAATTCAACTAAAAAAGTGTTTCTAGTTGGTGTTAATTTCTCGAAGGAGGAACGAAATGTAGAAAATTGGGAAAGCGTGGTTTGGAAATGAGAAGTTTAGACCGCTTCGCTGAGAGACCGTTCGCTTCGCTTACTACGAGAAAAGAGACCGCCTTCGGCTGAGAGACTGCTTGATGTTATAGCACTTTATACGTTGTCAGTAGCGACAAACAAAAGGCTATTCTATCAAGAAGTCTCTCAGCCGAAGGCGGTCTCTTGTCTCTTAGCGAAGCGGTCTATTCCAACGTAAATCTAAATCCACCATAAACCATTGCGCCCATAATTGGTGCAAAAACTTGCGAAGCATCAAAAGCAGGAATACCAGGATTCGCATCAAAAGGATCTGACGCACCTATAATTGCTGAATGTTGCATATAGTTAGTCAAATTTTCTCCACCTAAATAGAATTCCCATTTTTTATAAATCTTAGTAATTTGTCCGCTCAAGGTTGCAAAAGACGGCGTAATACCTGTTTTATGATAATCAGCAAGTGAACCATGTCCTTCTAAGGAGTGATTTTCGTGTGTCATTGTTGGCAAACGCTGCGGCCCAACTAGCTGAAGCGTTGTATGAATTTTCCAAGATTTGTCTTTGGTAGTATATCCCAAAGTTACCAATCCGCGATGCTTCGCAACCAATGGCATTTGCTCCAAATTACCATTATAAGTTACTCTCACGTCGTTGTATTTATATGCTAGTTTTAGTTCTGTTCTGTGATAAATGCCATAAATAGCAGAAATCAAAAAGTTATTAGAAAAAGAACGACCATCCAAATTATAAAATAGAACTTTGTCTTCGTCCGTATCTCTATCCATAACCACTTGATTCGTGAATTGAGTCGTATAAAGATCCGCACTAATACTCAATTCTTTTGCAAAAATGACTAAGTTGGTCGCAAAATTCAAGCCCGTATTCCAAGCATCTTCTGGTTGAAGTGTTTCTGTCATTTCGATAGAACGAGAACTCGTCAAAACACTGATGTTTTCGGCTAAGACACGTGCCGTTCTAATACCACGACCTGCATTGAAACGAACAACCGTATTTTCATTAAAGTTATATTTTGCACTCAAACGAGGTACAACAAACAATCCGAATAGATTATGATAATCGGCACGAAGCCCAGCAATGACTCCAAAACCGCGTTTACTTGTTGGAGATTCTGGGTGAACGTAGCTGTATTCTCCAAATACACCAACGACAGATTCTGTTAAGTCATAATTGTCACCTGCAAAATCTTCGACATAATCATCATAAACATAACTTGCTCCTAGCTTATAATTATGGTCAGAAGTCCCCAGAATATCTTGAAAAATCAAGTTGGTGTAAAAACTTTTTTGAACCGCATCGTATTCATTTTTACCAAAAAAGCCATCATTTCTATGCCAAGTTGCATTGCTAATCCAACCAAGACTCTTGAATGGACTTGCAAAACCAATGTACCCCATTTTGGTAAAAACCTCAACTCTATCAGTCAAAAGTTCAAAGCCATATAAATTTTCGGTATCATCTTCATAACCAATTTGTCCGCCATTGTTCTGTGAAGTCAAAGCTTGAAGATTGATTTGCCCACGAATATTCTCACCACGATAAAAAGCTCTGAAAAGTCCGTTAAGGTTAGCTTTTTTAGGAATGTCTAAAAATAAATCTTCATTATGATCAACTTCTCCTTGGAAAAGGTTTCCGTGCAGAAGTGTACCAATACTCCAATTATTTTTTAATTTTTTATTCAAATGCACGTTCAATTCCGAACGTCCGACATGATTAGCATAACCATTTACAAAAACACGCTCGCCTTCAAAAGGCTTAATCAATTCGATATTGATATTTCCAGCAATACCTTCGTAACCATTGACTACATTACTAGCTCCTTTGGCAACCGAAATGCGTTCAACCCAAGTACCAGGAATATATTCCATTCCGAAAGTGTATCCCAAACCGCGCATCATTGGGCGATTTTCGAGCATCATTTGAGAGTAAATGCCGCGTAATCCAAGCATTTCGATTTCTTTCGCGCCTGTTACAGCATCCGAATAAGTTACATTGACAGAACCATTCGTCTCGAAACTTTCGGATAGATTACAACAAGCGGCTTTCTTGAGTTCACCCGAACCGATGGTTTCTACATTAACGGTTTGAATAGTAGAAACAAAATTGTCGCGTTGTGTTTCGGTAATTTGAACTTCTTCAAAATCTGCACCAAGAGCCAAAATGATTAAAATCTCGCTGTCTTCTGGCTCTATTTCAATCGTATCTGCCTGATAACCAACATAACTTACCACCAAATAGACGGTTGATTCGATTCTATCTATTTTAAAATAACCTTCAGCATTAGTAGTTGCTCCGATATTTGTTCCTGACCAATAAAGCGATGCACCGACCAGAATTTCTTGATTTTGGTCAACGACCATTCCTAAAACAGTTTGCCCAAATGATTGACTAGTATTCATCAACAATGTGAAGAATACCATATATATAGTGATATTTTTTTTCATAATAATTAAATCTAGTTAGTATCGTCGAATTCATTCGACGAATATTTTGAATATTAAAAATCTATTTTAAGTAGATTGAATAGATATTTTTTATAAAAAAACATATAAACCAAATAGAGGAACGAAGAAATTCGTCCATACTGGGCTACTTTTTTTATAAAAAAACAACTAGATTTAACAAAGATAAGATTGGATGAAATGTAATAGCAAAATGCCGTACCTTCGAGGTGGCGGATGCTGATAAGATTGAAAAAATGAATTGTCTTTAAGAATAGAAAAACTCGAAAAAACAATCGGAATTAAGGGAATAGAAATATCAAAATGAGATAATTCAGAAAGTTCTGAAATCATTAAAATATCAATATCTGCCTTGATATATTCTGTCGTTGGGTCGCAACAATCTTTTGGAGTAGTTTCTTCTTTTGCTTTTTTCTCACAGGCTAATAACTTAGTACAACAAGGAGAAAATACTTTCTCTTTTGTATGAGCATCACATTTTGAATCAATAGCAAATAACGAAACCTGCTCTATATTAGCGCAATGGCAATATAGATGCTGCAAACTTACTCCTGTCGTTGATAACAGAAAGTAGAATGCCCACAAGCCGACTCCTATTTCTTGCAAATACTTCATAACCAGTTCTAAAAGTACAAATATCTAACCAAATTAGATGTGATTAAGTTTACAAAAGCGTTCTTTGAATTATAAAAAAAGACAAAGAAGCGTTTTTTTGTATTCTTTATTCCTTTTGTGTTCAAAGAGTAAACTAAAATATAAGCTCTTTGACCTTACCATTTATAATGGCATCAACTGCTTTGAATAGCATTTGCGGTTTATACGGTCGCCAATTCACCGAGTTGAAAAACTTCCCAAAGTTGGCGTAAAATTGAATTTGAGTTGTTTCCATTTCTTCGGTAACATGTTCGTGTAAATTCAAGAATACAATCCAACCATCTTCATCTTTTACATCATCCCACCATTCTTCATAGTAACAATTATCATCACCATGAAAATTAAGCACATTTTCACCAATAATAATATATTTATGAATACCTGCTTCAACCATTAGGTCAATGACTTCCCTTTTCAAAAACATCACATCATTATGAATAGAGTCATTCCATTCTCCAATTAATTCAATAATAGCAAATGACTTTTCGTAATCTGTAAAGAGAATTTTCATATACAAAGTAGGCGACCCAAAATGATCCCATTGAGGATGTATATAATAATTATAGACTTTTTGAGTGTATTGAAATTCGCTGTATTCTCGCCCAAAAAAGGGCGAATTGGAATCCTTTGAGGCAATATACCTATCTCTCCAAGCGAAAAAAGGCTCTATAACGTGCATGGTTATTTTTGTTGTTTAAAATAGCGAAATCAAAGAAGAAGGAATTATTTACTGGATAATGCCAAGGTTAGCCCCAAAATAAAAAGTACCAAAACTTTACTCCATTTAGTGATTTTCCAAAATTTTGGGTTATTCACAAAAGAAGTCAAGCGACTGGATAAAATGGCTATCAAACTAAAAATAATAATGGCTTGTATCATAAATATTATTCCCAAAACAATCATCTGAACAGTAATATTCATACTATTGTTCGTGATAAATTGTGGTAAAAAGGCAATAAAAAACAAAGAAACCTTAGGATTAAGGACATTCATGAAAAATCCTTTGCGAATAAGCGGAAATATATTGAAAGGTTCGGAGATAGTAGAACTATTAAAATCCAAGGTTGGTTGCCCTTCTTTCATGGACAAATAAGCGAGATAAAATAAATACGCTGCGCCCAAATATTTAATAATAGAAAAAGCTAAAGCGGATTGCTGAATGATAATGGATAAGCCCGTAGCAGCAGCGAGTGTATGAACCAAAACACCCAAACAAAGTCCTATTGAGATGGAAATACCATTTTTTTGCCCTTTGGTAATACTTTCAGTGAGTACAAATAGATTATCAGGGCCAGGCATGAGCGTTAAAAGAATAGAAGCTCCCAAAAATGAAAAAACTAATCCAATATCCATTTGATATATTCTATCGTTTTATAAAAAAATTACTCTTCAACATTCAAATCCCTCAAAATGTCTTTATCTCCTTTTATTAATTCAGCCTTTTGAAGTGCCTTAATTTCTATTATATTAACGATACGCTCTGTTGGATTTTTTCTTAAAATCAGCGTATCTCCTGTTGGAATTCTTCTATCATTATATATATAGTTATCAACAAGTATGGTGTCAGCGTAATTTTTATTTTTATAAAAAGCTCTAGATAAAGTCTCTGGATTGTCTCCATAAGTTGTTATATACAAAAAAGTAGGTGCTTCGTGCATGAGTTCCTTCATCACAAAACGATGATATTGAAGTTGTTCTGCTGCAAATTCGGCTTCAATATGACTACCAAATGCCGAAATACTAGGCTCTTTTTTTGAGTTGCACAGGAATTTTCCAAAAAAAAGAATAATCCATAATAGAATAATATAAGTTCTTAATTCGCCTATTTTTGAATTTTTAGATTTTCCTCTACTTTCTAACTCTGCAATTTTACCACGAAGAATACTTTTTTCCTTGATACTAGCCATTTCTGCTTCACTCAAAGCAGGTCGTCCAGTAAGAACATCTCCACATCGAGGGCAAATTTTAGCATCATTTGCAATATCTACCAATTGACAATTAGGACAAATCAAGTTGTTGTAAATTAAGTATTAATGAAAAAGTAAAAATTTGAATTACAAATAGCAAGTTAATCGAATAATTAAGATTTTCAAAAATAAGAGCGTAGGAAATAAATAAAAAAATCCTAGCCTTGAAATTCAAAGCTAGGATTCATAAAGGTATATCCAATCATTTTTGGGTATATAACAAATTGTTGGAATAAGGTCGAAGAACATTTGCGAAATCTAGGAGATTTGGCAAATGGGCTGCGTGAAAGAGATTTGCCAAATCTTTAAGATTTCGCCAATCTAAGAACATGTTTGGAATAAAAAGGAGTAAAAATTAATAAAAAGACAATCGGAATGCTAACTTTATATTGAACAAA
>CAKZLT010000176.1 GCA_937127195.1 uncultured Saprospiraceae bacterium | reverse complement strand
ATCTGTGATATCTAATGTTTCTCTATTAGTGAAAATGAACTCATATCCTGCAAAATATTTAGATAATTTTTGCAACTCTTGACCTACTTGTCCATCTGCTCCTGTTACTAATATTTTCATTATTCTCTATTTTGATTTAATCACATTTATTGGATTATGTAATTTATCTGGTTCTTTGAAAAAACATAACTATCTAAGAATATACTCCATATTGATAAATCCCCCAAAAGGTATTAGAATACCTTTTTAGGAAAATTGTAGTCAACTTAGTTGATACTTTTATATAAGTGATGAAACATAAATAAGTGAGGCATTTTTTTTAAAAAAAATATCCTTTTTTTATTTTTTTCTAAAAAACAAACTAATCGGAACACCTCTAAAGTCGAATTTCTTTCTCAATTGATTTTCTAAATATAACCTATAAGACTCCTTGATATGCTCAGGATAATTAGAAAACAATGCAAAAGCAGGGTAATAAGTACGTATCTGTGTGATATATTTAATTTTAATAAACTTACCACGATAAGCTGGCGGTTGCAATTTGATAGTTGCCTCTTCCAGAAAATCATTTAATACAGAAGTCGAAATAAATTTATTTCTATTCTCATGTACTTTTAATGCCAAATCTACGGCTTTAGAAATTCTTTGCTTTTCCAATGCCGAGATAAACAAAATATCTACATCACTAAAAGGAGCAATTTTTTCACGAACCCTTGCTTCGTAATCTCTAGCGGTATTGGTTTCTTTTTTGACCAAATCCCATTTGTTAATCAACAAAACAACGCCTTTATTACGTCGCTGAGCTAATCGGATGATATTCATATCTTGTGCCTCAAGACCTGCAACACCATCAATCACTACCAAACAAACATCCGCCGCTTCTAGCGCGCGAATTGCTCGCATCACTGAATAAAACTCCAAATTTTCATGGACTTTATCCTTTTTACGCAATCCTGCGGTATCTATTAGGTAAAAATCTTTATCAAATTTCGTGTATCGAGAGTGAATAGAATCGCGGGTCGTTCCTGCTATTTCGGTTACAATATTGCGCTCTTCGCCCAAAAGTGCATTAATCAAAGATGATTTTCCTGCATTCGGTTGCCCTAAAACGGCAAATTTTGGCACATTTTCTTCAATCTCATTATCTTCATTAACGACCTCCACAACAGCATCCAGCAATTCGCCAGTACCACTTCCTGTGATAGAAGACAAGAAAAACGTTTCGGCAACACCCAAACTCCAAAATTCGTTTGCAGCCAATAATCGATTGTGATTATCCACCTTATTCACTGCCAAAAACACAGGTTTGTCCGTTTTGCGAAGCATTCTAGTCACTTCTTCATCCAAATCTGTGATACCTGTCGTCACATCCACCATGAAGATAATTGCGCTCGCTTCATCAATTGCAATCGTTACCTGCGAGCGAATAGCTTTCTCAAATACATCATTTGAATTCTTGACAAAACCGCCTGTATCTACTACATTGAAGGTTTTACCATTCCATTCTGCTAGTCCATATTGTCTATCGCGCGTCACTCCACTCACGTCATCCACAATAGATTGACGTTGCCCAATCAACCTGTTATACAACGTTGATTTCCCTACATTCGGTCTCCCGACTATCGCTACTATATTTCCCATTATCTATTTTTAATTAATAATTATCAATTAATAATTAATAATTTTCCTTTTGTTCGTTCCTTTTTTTACTAAAATGTTTTCTAAAAAAACACTTTATTTTATAACAATAATTAACAATTAATCATTTTTTTTAAAAGAGCTTAAAAGAGTCTAAAATATTTCACACTATAAAAGCTTAATTATTAATTGTTAATTACTAATTTTTAATTAAAAATTAATTATTGTTGTATCCAAAGTGTTTTAATTCACTATCGTTATCTCGCCAATTTTCTTTGACTTTAACGTGTAATTCCAAATAACTTCTTTTCTGTAAAAATGCCTCAATATCCTTTCTAGCCTCAATACCCAGTTGTTTGATTTTGACACCATCTTTACCAATAATGATAGATTTTTGCGTTTTTCTACTTGCGTAAATCGTCGCGCTAATCGAAACAAAATTCTTTTTCTTTGGCGTTTCCTTGAAGCTCTCAATCACCACTTCACAAGAGTAAGGTATTTCTTGACGGTACAACAGCAAGATTTTTTCACGAATGATTTCGCTAATAAAAAAGCGTTCGTTCTTGTCTGTCAATTGGTCTTTAGGATAATAAACTGGGCCTTCGGGCAAATGTTTGGTGATATACTTAACCAATTCTGGCGTATTATCTTCCTTCAAGGCAGATATTGGAAAAATCTCTGCAAAGTTAGCAATCGCGCTCCATTTTTGGATCAAAGCTAAAATTCTAGCAGGTTCAACCAGGTCCGTTTTATTAATCACCAAAAATAATGGCACTTCAACCGCTTTCAGTTTTTCAATAATCGGGTCATCTAACTCATAGTTTTCATAAGGATCAATCATGAAAATCATAATATCCGCATCCTCAAAAGAGCTATGTGCAAAGCGATTCATCGCATGATGCATCTTATACGAAGGGTCTTTTATCATTCCAGGCGTATCAGAAAAGACGATTTGATAATCATCTCCGCTTACAATACCTATGATTCTATGTCTAGTTGTCTGAGGTTTACTCGTAATAATAGACATACGCTGCCCTACTAATGTATTCATTAGTGTAGATTTCCCCACATTCGGACGACCAATTATATTAACAAATCCTGATTTATGACTCAATGTTTATTTTTCCTTTTATTTTTTAATAAAAAACGACTGAACGTTCTATTATCATTAATAATCAATTGCTTAACGACCCGCAAAGGTACAAAGAATTTATGGAGAATAATAGATATACGTGTATGAAAGCATCTCAGCATTAAAAAGGAGGATGCTTTGATGTAACCATTCTCCAAGTTAAGAGCGGAATCCCGCCATGAACCAACCTAAATGCGACTTCAAACCACCAGCGATGCAAGGTTTCCAAAGGAATATTCATATCCCAATTCGCCACCAATCGCGCAAAAGCGGTCAATATTCCCCAAATAATACAATACCAAAGAGAAACTCGAATCAAGGCAGGAACAAACAATCCAATCGCTGCGATTATATCTACAACGCCAACTATTTTTAAAAAAAGAAGGGCATTTACTTCATTAACTCCGAAGCCGTCAATCATCATTTGCACAAAATGAGCAGGTACGGGATACCAACCGAGTGCATAACTTCCATGACCAATAAAAGTGAGTGCGATAATTATTTTTATAAAAAAAAGGGTATCAAATGACGGTTTTTTTATAAAAAAATACAAAATCAATGGACTCCCAACCTGTAATGTCAACTCCAAAAGTTGTCCGATACTCATAAATTTTTCGAGCCAATAGAGCAATGACAACAAAAACAAACTCACGCTTCCAGCTATCAACCAGCCACCAAGCCATTTTCGTTGCTCGGAAAACAAAAGAGTCGCCACAGCACATATAATATAAAATACGCCCCAAACGACCGAAGTATTATCTATCCAAAAATTCACGGATGGACTAGAAATGTAAATTGCCCAATCCGTTTTGAATAAAAAAGCAACAATACCAGACATTTTTTCTTCATCCCAGAGCAATTCCCTAAATGGCACATCCCAAAAGAGATGTTGCCAAGCACGCCCAATGAATACAAAAAAGACTAGAATTCGAAGAATTTTCATTGAAAACTTGTTACTATTCAGCAATATTCAAAAAACAACCGCCTCTTTCAGAGTTAAGCGTAGCGTCTCTGAAATTTTATATTTAGCACGTCTAAGACGTGGAAAATTATTCCATTTCAGAGACGCTGCGCTTAACTCTGAAACGAGCTTTTTGAACAAGCAATATATCAAAAGCAATAATTATTAATTGTTAATTTTCCATTATTAATTAAAATCTACTTCTTCTTAATCCTTCTTTTTCTACTTTTTCTACCTTCCTGATGCAATTTATTTACAGGTTTTACAATATAAGTATAGCGTTTTCCAGCCTCTGCCGTTGTATCAAGATATTCCCATTCTCGTCGAGTTTCATCAAATTCTGTGATACCTGCAATATTACTTGCATCTTCAAAATCACCTACTTTTCTACCTTCAAAACGATAAATGACATAATACAAAGGTGGATTATTCAAGTCTCTTTTATTGTATTTCCATTTAAGACGAACTGCGCCACCATCCATATTTTTAGCACGAGAAAGACGAACATAGCTTTGTGTTGGCAAATAGTATTTGTCATAAGCTGGAAGCAAAGCAGGCTTTTTATAATGGTTAGCGATAGAATCCGCAACGCCCAATTTGTTGGCTTTAAGCGACCTCGCACTAAAGTAAATGCTACCTTGTGCATTCGGTGTTTTGCGATTTAATGCGATTTGGTCAGACATTTCTTTAGGATTGAGCCATTCTATTTTTTTGGAATCACCAACCTTGTAAGCTGCGTGTCCGATATATAGATGACGGTCAAAAGTGTGTTTATTCCACCATTCAATCAAGGTTTTGTGGTCAGCGACAGGCAAACCAATATACCAATATAATTGTGGAGCAACATAATCAATCCAATCTTCTTCGAGCCATTTCAGCACATCGGCATTCAAATCATCATAACTTTCTATAGAAGCGCGGCTATCTGAACCGTTCACAGGATCTGTTGATTTATTGCGCCAAACACCAAACGGGCTAATTCCAAAACGTACCCACGGTTTTGCGTTTTCAATAGTTTCCGAAAGTGTTTCTATCAAAACATCGACATTGTGTCTTCTCCAATCACCAATTTCTAAAAATTCTTGTCCATACTTTTCAAAAGCTGCTTGATCTGGAAATTCCTGACCTTTTACTTTATATGGATAAAAATAATCATCAAAATGAATAGCATCTACATCATATTTTTCAACTATCTCTTTGACCACTTCATTGATATGATTAATCACCTCAGGTTCTCCTGGATTGAAGTAATATCTACCACCATATTGAACAAACCAATTAGGGTTTTTCTTGAATTGATGTTTAGAAGATAATTCATCTGTTTTTAGATTCATAGTTGCGCGATACGGGTTTAGCCACGCATGAAACTCGATTCCACGCTTATGTGCTTCCTCAATCATAAATGCCAACGGATCATAAAATGGCACAGGTGAACTACCTTGTTTACCTGTCAAATACTTTGACCATGGCACCAAATCAGAAGGATAAAAAGCATCGCCTGCTGGGCGAATTTGTGCGACGACGGCATTCATACCTGCTGCTTTGAAGTCTTCCATGAGTTGAATCCACTCCTTTTTTTGAGTTTCGCCATCCAGTTTTGATGAGCTCGGGAAGTCGATATTAGCAACGGTAGCTACCCAAACACCTCGAAATTCTCGTTTTGGTGAGTTTTGTGCTGTGATATTGATAGCGAAAGACAGGGCAAATAAAGCGATTAAAAAAGTACTTTTATTCATTATGATAATGGTTATGTGGAAAATTCTACGGATAGCGTTTATAACTAAGGTTTTGATAATTATAGATTGATTTGTTGTTGACTTATCGCTGATAACGAATGATTTTGCAATCAATCAAATGAGCTGGATTATTTGGATTTTGGACTTTATCATCATATATTTTTATCGTTTCTAATTGTTCAATTTGATTTCTACTAGCTTCATCAAAACTATAATATTTTGATTTTGGAATAATTGCAATATATTGAAAATTGGCTTCTTTAGAGTATCTATGAACATAATCAAAGGCTTTGAAAGGAGGCTTTAATAGCCACATTCCTCGAATGCGTAAGTTGGTTATCCGCAAGGGATCTACATAATTTACCCTTCCAATTTCGTTGGTAGGAGAGAAATTAATGTTATTAGTATTTTCAAGGCTTTCTGTCAATGTGTGTTTTAGTGAAGTGTAAGTTGAAGGATCAGCAGCATATAATGAACCATAAACAAACCAAATTGAAGACAATTTTTTGCTTTTTTTCAATACATGACCAATCGTATAAATAATGTCTTTTTCTCTCCAATCTTCACAAGTACGACAATGGTTATTGATTAGTTTACTATCAGAAAATAATTTATTTTTAGGATAAGAACTATTCAACTGAAGTTCAGAAGTAAGTGTTTCAACCTTCTTTACTTCGATGGCATCTCCTCCTTTTAGCATCAAATCTGGTGGCGTTCGTTTACTACCTTCATAAGAAAAGACATCACTGAATTTTGCTATTTTAGCTTTTTTATCAAGGTCTTCATAAGTACCCGCAAAAGCATTTTTTACAAAAATTTCTAAACCTTCTCCGAGATTCACCATTCGGTTACCTCCTCCTTTGATTTCTTCTACTTCAAGATTATTCAGTTTTGAAATATTATAAATAGCATTTAAAATATTGGTCATACAAGTTGAATTTGTGTTGTTTTTGAGGACAAATCTAATTGTTTGTGGTGCGTTTCTTCTTTAATTTTACCATTATTTTCTATTTGATATTTAATGTTTTCTGCTAAAAAATAAGCCAAATTAACAGGCACAGCATTCCCTATCATCTTGTATCCTGCGGCTATTTTTTTATAAAAAAATATAAAATCGTCTGGAAAAGTCTGAATTCTGGCACATTCTCTCACACTTAATCTTCTATATAATTCCTCTTTCCCAGGCACAAAAACTCTTTTGTTTTGCTCAATCAGTTTCATTTTTGGAGCTTGAGGATGAATAGGTGCGTGTCTTCCGCCTGCTTGTATCGTGAACGATTGTTCGTCCCAACTTCTTACTCTATTCCTTGACATATACATCGTCGAAAACCCGCCAATCATATATTCATGGTTAGGAATGAGGCATTCTTTTTCATTAGAATAATTCTTTTCTTTTGCAGGAATGGCATTGTTTTTCAAATCTGTAATAACTTCTTCTAGCTGGATTTTATCATATTTCAATTCTGGAAACTGAAATTTAACACCCAAATCTTTACGAACGCCAATAAAGAAAACCCTTTTTCTATCTTGCGGGACATTATAATCAGCCGCATTTAATAATTTAAAAGAAAGTTCATAGCCTGTTCCTGCATTTTTGAACATTTCTTTAATGTTTTTCAAAGCGTCACCATGTCTAGCAGAAAGCATTCCGCTTACATTTTCAGCAAGAAAGAACTTAGGTTTTTTAGCTTCTAAGATTCTAATAAAATCAAAAAACAATTGTCCTCTTTTATCCTGAATCCCTCTCAATGCTCCTGCCGCACTCCAACTTTGGCAAGGCGGCCCACCAATAATTCCGTCACAATCAGGCACTTCATCAGCTTCTATTTTTGTGATACTTCGCCTATCCAGAACGGTGTTTAGATGGTTTTTTTCATAAGTTTCCCAGATTTCTTTATCATATTCATTTGCCCAAACCACGTCAAACCCTGCCTTCTCAAAGCCAAGGTCTAATCCTCCTGCACCTGCGAAAAATGAGACTACTTTCATATTTTATTGTTTGTTATATTAACAAATTTATCAAAAGTATTTGAAATAGTATTATTGAATGAGTTGCTTTATGTTTTTTACACATTTTTATAGCAAATTAAAACACCGCTCGAACACCAGCTCGCCCTGTATGAACCACTCGAATTTCACCCGTTTTTCGTCCTTCATAAGTCAAATCAATCTCTAAGTTTTTCATTAAAGTTCGGCGATAAGTTAAGTTCCAAAGGAAATTTTGACCATTTTGTAAGCCTTGTAGCATCGCAAATTGCAAAGGCGTATTTGCCTCGCCTGTGAAGTCAACTTGTGCATACGAAAAGGTCAAGGCAATAGCAGATTTAGCTTTTTGGCGGTAAGTGAGTTCGGTACTAATATCATGAAAAGTCGCGCTTTCTTCAAAGTCTATGATACTATTTTTACTATTTTGAAACTTATATTTAAGGTTTGCGCGGAAAGTTGTTTTGTACTGAATAACCAATTCGGGTTCTATTTTATAAAATTGAATATCATAATCGCGAGTATTAAAAAACTCAGAATCATTGATGTTTTTACCTAAAGTACCATTCAATTTGGTTGAAATTTGGCGTGTAATATTCCACAAAATATTCAAAAATTGCTCATCGCGCTGACGGTCTTCATAGCCTGTTGTTAAAACCAAACGACTTTGATTACTCAACATTCCGATTTCTGCGCGAATTTTTTGGCTGGTTCTATTA
This sequence comes from uncultured Saprospiraceae bacterium, assembly GCA_937127195.1. Lineage (GTDB taxonomy): Bacteria > Bacteroidota > Bacteroidia > Chitinophagales > Saprospiraceae > CAKZLL01. The sequence continues at coordinate 11,710 of CAKZLT010000176.1, read as the reverse complement.
AAATACAAGCTATTCCGAATGTTAGAAGTTACCGAAACCAAGGCAGAATCAGCGATTTGTAATTGAAAAGGATTCCACGGAGAAATGTCTTCAACCTCTCGGACTTTCCTCAAAATCTGCCAATTAGATTGTAATGAAAATCTCGCCAACCCTTTTTGATAACGTTTTTTAGGCTTTCGCCAAAATGCGCGAGGAGATACCGATAAACTCTGATTAAACTGAACTTGATTGGTGCGAATGTAATCATCCGTGAAAGTGACAACGCGAATATGGTCAGCTTGATCTTGAAAAATGGCAACCTCAAACTCATCTAATTGTTTCACTTCGTCCCCATTTCTATCAATCCAAGTATAAAAACCTTGACCAACATCAACTTGTAAATAATTATATTGAACGCGCTGTTCTTGTCCCGAACCAATTTGATAATTGGCATTGTAGCGCAACCAACCTTTGGGCAAAGTCAAGTTGTAATCAACGCGACCGAGATAGGTTTCTTGTGGTTCAATAGTCGTCGCTTCGGGTTGCTCAACGGCGAGCGTTCGATAGGTTAAGTTGAAACTTAATCGTTGTCTATTTTTAAAATTATAATTACCATTGACATTGATTTCGTCGGCTACCGTCAAAGTGTTGAAAGTATTTCCTTGTGGTAAATAATCGTATCGACGCTGATAGTTGGCTTTGATATTAGCATTTTTAGAAAAAGAAAAATCACTATAAGCGCGTACCAAATCATAATAAAAACTGGTGCTTTCTAGCGAATCCACAGCCGACAAATTACGTTGATTGCGTTCTCGTTCTCCATAAACGCCAAGTTTAAATGTTCTTTTTTTTGCTGTTTTAGAACTATCATTTATTGTAAATGTTTTTTCTATTTTGGCTTTTGGTCGTGAGAAATTAGTGGCTTCTATTAAGTTGTTGGTATTTAAAAAATTACCTTCCGCGTTAATCAGCCAACCATTTTTATTCAAATTCAATGCTCCGAAGTGCTTCAAACCTGTATAAATTTGACCTTGAAGATAAGTGCTAAATTCGTAACGAATCGCACCTAGATTTTTTTTAGAAAGTGCCAAACCTGCTTTTGCGATGTGTTGATTAGCTGATTCGTCGGTTTCGACATTCCAATCTCTTGTGAATTCTCGTGGTCGGAAAGGATTCAACGCCTGAAAATTTCGTTGCGTAAATTCATAATCTGCACTTGCTTTTAATACAATCCCCTTTTTTTTGCTAATCGTTTTTTCATTTTCATAAATGATTTTGCCTGCATAACCCATGTTGTTTTGGGAATTTACATCAGCAAAACGATTTAAATCGCGATAACTCAAAGCTATTTCTGTTTGAATTTTGGAGGTTTTGTTGATTTGATAATTTGCTCCTAAAGTATATAGTTGTTGCTGAACAGGTGCAGTCAATTGAATCAAAGGCGCGAAACTTCCACGCTTTTCGCCTGTATTTGGGTCAGGAGCAATCCAACCTAAAACAGTTCCATTAGCAGCCGATTGTAAGCGAATATAATCGCCATTTCCTTCACCAACTTCCGAAAATCGAACGCTATGAATCGCACTATCTGGATGGGTAGAATATACCAAAACAGAGTCATAAACGATGCTATTGACAACCGTATCCATCAATTTATACAGGATTTGGTCAGTTGTAAAACCGATACTATCTAGCCCAGAAGCAAAGCCAACACCAACATCATCGGGGATATTTCTGAAAGTTTCTTGTTGCGCTTCTGAAAGTTCTCGCTCGCTCGTTGAGGTTCGCCCATCTTGCTCGGAATACAAATTAAAGTTAAAAGATAGCTTTTCGTTGTGTTGATAACTTTCGTTAATTGCGTATAAAGTTCGGTTAAAATTCTGGTCATTGTATTCAAATTCGACCGTGATTCGTTTGTCTTTTGTAATCAATTGATTGGGCGTAAAAGTCACTTCACCACGATTATAATCGACAATATAATCCTTGTTTTGTCCGCGCGTCATCAAAACGCCATCAATAAAAACGCGCTCCGTTCCTGCCAAAATGATAATGAATCGTTCGCCATTATTACCTCTCAATCGATACGGCCCTTGATTTCCTTCGAGTGCCGTAATTGTATTTCTGGCAAATTTTCCGCGCGCAATTGCAAAACTTCCTTTGGAGGATAGAAATTTATTTTTGCCGAGTTCAAAGGTGTTTTCAAAGGTCGCGCCTTGTAGTTTTTTATAATAATTCATAAAATAACTATTCGGGCGACGCAATTCGTAATCGCCTGCGGTGAGTGCCGTTTTACCTTTTTTTATTTGTATAAAAATCTTATCAAAATCCTGTAATTGCTGGGTATTTCCTTGCGGTTGAATGGGAATATTATTATCAGAAATGGCAGCAACCACCTCAATTCCATCGCCGAGATTACCCGACATTTGAAGATTAAAATTAGAATTAAATGTCGCATCTTGATTATTTCCGAAAGCAATTCCGCGCGAATAGGTGCCATTATAATTCAAGCCATTGACCGCAAAAGGGCTTGAATTGCTGGTATTTGGGTTGTATTGGTAATTGCCGCCAACTATTCGACCGTCAATCTTTTTACTAATCCAAGTGGTATCTTTTAGGTAATTGATTTCGGATAAGTTAAAGGGCAATATTCGATATTTGATCTGGAGTGCAGCAGATTGAAAAGTCTGTTGCCAGATAATAATATTATTGTCTATTCTGTAAAAATTGCTTGGTAGTTGGCGGTCATTCATTTTATCAAAAACAATGACTGAATTAGGCAAAATAGTCAAGGAATCGACGGCTAAAATATCTCCGATATTAGCGTTTACATTCAATAGGGTTCTCGTTCTGATATTGGACAAAGCGGTATCTGCTTGCCCAAAAAGATTGGAACACAGTAGAAATGTGATGATATTTATAAGAAAAAATCGCTTCATAAAGTTCTGAATACAAAGGTAGAACGATTTGAACGGATAAAGTTGGTGATTATTGAAAATAAGTTAGTCGGTTCAAGGATATTAATGAGGATTATAGGAATCTTTGATTAGGTAATCAAAGTCTCCGCTTTTTGGATATTTTTTTTAAAATCATAAGAAACAATAGTTTGCTCTTCATTATTTTTTAAAAAAGTAATAATTTTTTTATATAAATTTTCATAACTACTGATACTGAGATTTGAAGAAATCAGAACAGTCAAAAGTTCTTTAAATAACTTTGTTTTTTTTCTATTTATTTGCTTATTCATTGTAATATCTACAATATCAGTACTTCCTATGAAGTTTTTCAACAGTTCATTGGTTTTTTCAATTTCTGAAATAATGGACTTAATTTGAAGGATATATTGATTATTCATTAAAGTTAATTTTTATAAAACCTTTTAATGGAAAACTGCCTGTTTCGTCTTTTCTGTCGTAATTGTATAAGCCCTGCCAATAATCAAGAGTTAATTGACTTTTTATAAAAAAAATGGTTTTACAAGATTTATTGTGGGTAACCTAAAAATTTACCAAGTTTTAGAAACTTTGCAAAGTCAATTCATCATGTAGAGGTAGATTTGCAAAGTCTTTGAGACTTGGAAAATCTTTGAAACTAATACAGTGTATCAAAAACTGCTTGATGTCAGTAGCGCGACGAGCTTCGTCGCCACACTAACAAAAGTCGCTTTTAATAGACGGGCGACGAAGCTCGTCGCGCTACATTAACTTTAAACAGAAAGATACAATTGATGCAACTTTTGAGCAGTAACAACAGGTAAAAAGTGCTGTTCCGCGTATTTCAAGCTTTTAGTAATTCGTTCTTCTGTTTCCGTTTTATTATTTAAAATGCCGTTGATAGTTTGGGCGAGTTCGTTGGCATCTGTGCCTTTTATATAATAAGAAAACTCACCTGCCGCTTCTGGTAAAGCGGATTCTCGGGTAGTAACAACGGGCGTTTGACTAAAAATAGCTTCAATAATCGGAATACCAAATCCTTCGTACAAAGATGGATAAACAAAGACTTTTGCCTTTTGATAAATGGCGGGCAAATCTTCATTAGCCACATTTTTAAGAAAAATAACTTGTTTTTGAAGTTGATTTTCTTGGATGTATTTTAAGACTAAATTCTTGTATTCTTTACCACCTCCAATGACGACCAAAGGCATTTTATGTTCTAATAATGGTAAGGATTTGACGAGCGTGAGTAGATTTTTACGTTCGATAATTGAACCTACATATAATAAATACTCCTTGGGAAGTTGATGATTTTTTGAGATCTCTTGAATTTCCGTTTCGCTTTTTTTATTAAAAAAATCATCGCTACATGATTGGTGAATCACTTCTATCTTATCGGGCGAAGTGCCGTAATATTTGATAATATCTCGTTTGGTGTGTTCGCTGATGGCGAGAATTTTATCGGCAGCTTTACAAGCATATTTTAGTTTCCAATCATAGATTTTTCGGTCAATCGGTTTGTATTGATGCGGATAAATTTTAAAAATTAAATCATGAACGGTAACGATACTTTTAACCTTTGAGCGATGAATACCAAAGGGGAGTTCGTGTGTCAATCCGTGATAAATATCAATTTCGTTGCGGTCAATATCTTTGGTCATTCGGAAGGTTCTCCAAAGAGTAGCAGGTTTGAAAGTGGCTGTGTGAGTGGTATATTTTCGTTGAAAATCGGCAGCCCATTCATTGTCTTTTACCTTTGGAGTGAACAAATGAAGGTCGTATTGTCTATGGAATTTATTCAGATTTCGAACCAATGTTCGGCTATAATTACCCAAGCCTGTTGCATTCTGAAAGATACGTTTTGCGTCAAAGCCTATTTTCATAAAGATTATTTTGAGAACAAAAGTAATAAGCTCTAGGCTAAAATAGTGGTTTGGGCTATAATTTTATTAAAAAAACCGTATTCATTTCAACTGAAACGAATACGGTTTTTCTTATTTGTTATTAAAGGCTAGGTTGGCTTAGTTAGCATCAATACCTAAAGACTTCAATGTTTCCATATTTAAGTTACCAACTGGTAAATTATTTTCTTTCTGATATTTTGCAAGCATAGCACGAGTTTTGATACCCATGATACCATCAGCAGAACCTACTGCGTATCCTTTTGCATTTAATGCTTTCTGAACGTTTCTTACAACGCTATCAGTTGTTTTAGCTTCACAAAGAATTTCTACCCAATCAGTATATCCGCCAGTAGAAACTAAACGCTTCTCAGATACAGTTTTGTATTTAGCGTCAGTAGTTGTAGTAGTTGACTCTAAACAGTTAGAATTAACTAATACACGCTTAGTGAAGTTCTTATAAACAGCAGGAATCTCTACTTTCTCGTAAGAAGCTGGTGTTTTTACAACGCGAACCTTAATAGTTTTGTATTGAGCAGGAACTTGAGTAACATCTTCTGTTGCTTCTGAAACCAAGATTTTCTCTGAATCATAAGCGTATTGAGCAGGAGATTCTTCCCAACACATAATGAAACAATCTTCTGGATTTTCAGAAAAACAGTTTGGTGCTTTTTTCTTACGAACCCAACGACCGCCAGCTTCTGCAACTAGACGCTTGTTAGTCTGCTTGTAAGTATATTTAGCAGGAGTAACTTTACGAGTACAGTAACCCGCTTTAGTCATAATTTGTTTCTCAACAGTTTCATAAACTGCTGGCTTGAACTTGTACTTGAAGCTAGCTTCTTTAATCATAACACGCTCAGTAGCTGTTTCATAAACAGGCTTAGCCATTGCAGTCTTAGAAGTACCAGCTTTTACTACTTTCTGAATCTGAACAGTTTCGTAACGGTCTGGAACTTTACACTTCGCGTAACATTTACCATCTTCTGGACTTGGTGGCAAGCCGTCAAATGGTACATCTTCGCCTTGTGCAAATGCAAAGCTTGAAATAAATAAAAATAGTAATGTCAAATTTGTTAATTTCTTCATCATAAAGATTTTTTTTAATTTGTTAATTGCCTTCAAGACGCTAAGATTTTTTAGAGGTCACGTTGCATTAGAAAAAAACTAAACATATATTTAATTTTTTTCTAATGCAATGTATTTTTTTTCCTAAAAAAATTAGCCTTTAATTAGCTCAAAGATAATTTTTTAAGTGATTTTTAAAAAAATGGGCGCGTTTTTTTTAAAATCGAAATACACGAGAAAGTGTTATTTAATTAAAAAATGTTGGCTAATTTCTAAAATTGATTCTTTATAAGAAGAAGTAAAATGCTATCATTTGTAAAATAAAAAATGGGATTCTGCCTTTTGTAAGATTTAAAAATTAGGTTTTTTGCCTCATTTATAATTTTTTTATTTGTATATATAAAATACGTAATTTCTAGAGGTTAACTATTATTTCTGTTTTAAATTGAAAATTGAGTTGAAAAAAATATTTTCTCAACTCAATTTTTTTTTAAAAAAAGCTAATTTTTGGTAATAAAAATCGCGAATAATTGCTCTTTTTACTTTTCTAAGCTAGAAAATAAAGAGTTGAAGACCGTCCAGAGGTCTCGAAATCAACTAACAAATCTATTTTTGTTACTATTCTTTTTTATAAAATTTTGAAAGTAACTCTTCTATTTTTTTGATGAATGGTTTCATCACATTTACAAGTTGGACAAGCTGCCGAAGGCTGACTTTCACCATAGCCTTGTGCTGTCAATCGAGTTTTAGCAATACCATTTTCTTTCAAAAAAGTCATCACACTTTCGGCTCTTCGTTGGGATAATTTTTGATTATAACTCTCTGAACCTCGGCAATCGGTATGTGCCGAAAGCTGAATTTTAAGCGTTGGGTTATCATTTAAAATGGTAACTAAACGCTTCAATACTTCTTTAGATGTTGCTTTCAAAGTAGCTTTATCGTATTCAAAGAAAATATCTTCTAAAGTGATTTCTTGATTGACAAAAATCTTATCCAATGTAATATCCAAAACAAAAACATAATCTCCTTCGGGTACTTTTTTTGGCATTTGCCATGAATTTCTACGAGTCAAATACCCTTTTTTGCTGGATGCAAAGGAATAAACCATTTCGGGATTTACAGAAATAATGAAAGAACCTGTTGAGGCTGCCGCCGCCAAATCAGTGTTGGGAGTCAAATCAACTTTTACACCTTTTAATGTCCTTGTACCTGTAATTTCGCTATTAGGGTTGTTAGGAACTTTAAAGGTGTTTTCTTTTAAATTAATTTGTAATTGATATTTTGGAACTACCTTTATTGGAACAACTTCTTCTATAATCTCTTTCGTTGGCACGACTTCAACCACTTCTTCTATAATTTCTCTTTTGATGACCTTTTTTACAAAAAACGTTTGCATAAAAGTAGGAAATCCCAACCGCCCAACTGGTTCGCCTAAGTCAATACCATCTTTTTTTAGGTTACAATTCTTTTTGGCATAATTGGGTTTATTAATCACAGGAATGTATTGACTGTACAAGTCAGAAATGTATATTTTTCCATTTGGAGCGAGTTGTAACGCGCCCATTTGAAGTTTTTTTTCCTTTTTTCTAACCGTATATTTACTATCCATAATGGTTTCTAAGTTGTGCTTTTTGAGGTCAAACTGATAAATCGCACCACCAAAAAACAAACCTACATATAACTTTTTACCTGAAGGAGAAAACTCTAAACCATAAGGCATTCCTTTCAATCCTTCAAGTAAGATTGGTTTAGAAATAACACCTGTTTGATTATTGAATTTATATAGTTCAACAAAATTTTCGCTATGAAAAGTGGTTGCCAATAATTTCCCCTTTGGAGATGCTTTGAGGTAACCGTTCCCGTTTTTGAATGCACCTGTAAAGACAGAACCAACTTCCGAAACAATTGATTTTTTGTTTACGCCCGTTTCCGAAACTAGAAAAGCGTGGTATTTATTATTATTCCATTCGTGAGTGATGACCCAATAATTTAGCTCGTCTTGATGCATTACGGCTGTGATTTTTTCGCAAGTTGGGCTAATCAAATCAATGTTTTTGGTCGTAATATCTCCCAGACCATCGTTGAGGCGCATATCAATTTCGGAATATTTCAAACCTCCAACCAACTTATTTTCTGATGCATCAATGGTAAACACATAATAGATATGTTGACTTTTGGGTTTAGGAACAATTACTGCTGATTGTGTTGCTGAAACGTGTCCGCCCAACCCTTTTCCGTTTGGCATCACTTCGTGATTTTTGTTCCAAACTTGAATGCCGTCTGTGTAGAAAAGTAAATTCCCGTCGCCATCAGAGATAGTTGCACAGCCTTCATAGGTGTCAATTGCACCGTTTTTGAGTAATTTAGGAGTGGTAGTAGAAAAGTCTAAACCTAGTTTTTTTCCAAAATACCAATTTTGTCCCTCTTTCTGTGCAAATAGACTTAAACTAAAAAGAGAACAGAAAAGTACAATATAGAGCTTCATAAATTTGAATGTTTTTGGATATGTATAAAAGGAATTTTATATAAAAAATGAGATGCATTTAAAGACTATAATACCTTTTTTTTAAAGAATAGTTAATAATAACACTTTTATCTTAAAAAAATAAAAGACTTTAATACTGTGCAACTTAGTTTACAGAATATTTAAAACAAGGTTCAACCATATTTTTAAAAAGCGTTCATAGGTGAGTTAGAGTGTTACGAATTAGCAATGGCTTCAACGGGAGATAGTGGAGCAGGAAAGGCAACTTTCTCATTTCAGTTGGCTAAGTTATTTTGGATAATGGTTTTAGTGTCAAATTCTTTTCTTTAGAAATGGGGATATGCGGACGAGTTAAAAAAATGGTCAATGACTACAAATGTATCAAAATGACTGATTGTAACGTTTTACAGTGATAGCAAAATTCACGTCTAGCAACCCTGAAAAGGGTTGAATATGAGTAGTCCCGAGCACTCGGGACTACTCATATTTAACTCTTTCAGAGTTATCACTGCAAAACGTTACAATCAGAAAAATGAATATTAAAGGTACAAGAAAGATAACAGATGTTAGGCAAGCAGCTAATGAATTTGATGGTGTGATTGTAGATAGTTATGGAAAACTTGGAGCAAAGGTAGGTGATTTTGATAAGTTAAGAAATGCCTATCCTAATACTATTTTTATTTTGATTTTTCAGAAGACTAATAGTGGGACTATTTGAGGTGGTTTGAGTATAAAGTTCAATAGTGCAATGACCATTGATGTTCAATTTAATGATAGAGAAGAAGGTCAAGCCTTAATGGAAAAAAGTAGAAATGGAACAATCGGTTGGATTTATTCTATTAAAGGAAGTCAAGTAACAAAAAAATAGTTTTTGTTACTATTTTGTTATCCTAAAAATAGAAGAGCCTGCAAGTCAATGACTTACAGGCTTTCTATTGTACCCGGAGCGGGAATCGAACCCGCACTTCCGTAATGGAAACAGGATTTTAAGTCCTGCGTGTCTACCAGTTCCACCATCCGGGCTTAATTGGTAAAGCGATGCAAATGTAGCAGATTTATTTTAAAAGTCAAACATTTGTAGCTTTTTTTTTATAAAAAAATAAATAAAAAAAAATTCATTCAATTAAATCTTTAATAATCAGATGGTTATGATTTTGATAGATTTGATAATAGTTTTACTCTTTTTGTATTCGTGCTAAAAATATGATTATTTTTAATGAAATTTGTTGAAAAGCCATTATCAAAATCAATTCAAAAAATGAGATTGAAATCAATTCTTACAATTACGTTTATTGTATGTCAGGTGTTTTCTGCGTTGGGACAAGACTATACAACTTATTTTATTACACCAGAGTTACGAATGAACTTTGAAGAACCAGCTATCGAAATTCGCTACAGACCATTGGACTATTATGCACCGTGGAGTATTTTTAGGACAGAAATTATGGCAGGTGGCGTATTTTGGAAAGGAACGCTTAAGGTTTTTAGTCACACACGATTAGATAATGGGTTGGACTATGATGATACTTATGCTCGAAAATTTAGGAGCTCGACGGGTATTCGGATTGACTTAAATCATAAAGTCACCATTGCCGATCGTCCACTTTTGATGAATGTTCAATATCGACGTTTTGTACCTCTGAATGAAAATTCTAGCCATCAATATGTGTTTGTACAAGATAATAGCTATGTTTTGAATAGTTGGATTTGGCCTAGTTTGCTTGGATTTATGACTGCCAAACGTGGAAGTGGGACAACTTCGGCAGATTGGGGCGACCCGAGTTGGTGGCTTGGTCCTGGTGTAGTGATTCATTTAACTAAAAACCTAAATACTTATTTGTGCTATTTGCCTGATATTATTGGAGGAAGCAAACCTTATGTCTTTTTGCGTTTACAATATAAAATGAAAAGGTAATTTTTTTATAAAAAAGCCCCTAATGTAGAAATAAATTATCTCGTTTGGAACAATCTATTCGTGCATTAGTGGCTTTGTTATTTCAATTTAATTCTTTTCCAAAAAAGTCTTGGCTCTCAATTGTGCATTTTCACGAATATTCAAATAGAACAAATTATACTCCGCATAATGCCAGCGTTTGGTTGGTAAAAAAATACTACCAAAAACTTTAGGGTGACCAATCCAAACCATTCCATCTTTGACTTGTGCATCTGAGAGATTTTCTTTGACTTTGAATTTTGATAACACACCGCCTTTATTATCTAAGTAATCCGCATAAGTGCCTTTTGTTGTCCAAATTAATGGATTTGTGGCTACGGCATATTTCAAATCATCTTCCCATTTTTTAGGATAATGGTCTTTCGAATAAGCATTCCAAGTACAAAAACAGCCCGTTTGCTCTGGTGTTTCACAAGGTTTTATGTTTTGAAAACTATCCGCTATAATCGGCATTCCAACCAAATAAGCAGCGATTAATTGCTTTTGTAAATCCTTGCCATCGAAGTATTCTTTGAGTAAACGCTCCGTGTGATTAGTGCCTTGACTATGTGATGCAATAACGATTGGTCGCCCATTATTGTAATTTTTTAAATAAAAATCAAATGCTCTTTTCACATCTTGATAAGCCAATTCAAATGCTTTTTCGGCATCTTGTCTGCGTTCTTTTTCATAATAAACATTAATGTGAGCTTGCCTATAACGAGGTGCGTAAATCTTGCCCGTTCCATTGAAAACGCTGGCTTGATGCAAAATGGTAGAATTGTCAACTTTCTGATTAAATGCTTCGTCGTTCACGTCGCTATTCCAGTTTGTTTGTGTTTTTTGTGTGCCTGTATAGATAGTCGGATAGACAAAAAACACGTCAACTTCTGAGGTTGATTGTTCATCTGTTAAGAAAGTCGCAGGCAAGCTATCCGCATTGTCGCGTTTGTCTGGATGTGCTGCCCAATATTCGAGTTGATTGTAATCTGGTGCAGTAAATTGATTGGGTTGAAAATTGCCGATTGGCTTATAAGTGTTGGTGGCAACCGAACAGGCTTGAAAAATTAGAATAGAGAAGAGTAAGAAAAATGGATATTTCATGATGATTTTTTTTAAAGAAGCACTTTTTTTATAAAAAAACAACGAATACAATTAAAAGTTCTGTTAGTCATACGAGATTTCGTGTGGTATTTTTAACATTTTCATTAAAAGAAAAACGGATTCTATTTTTAGAATGACTAACGCAACTTCTTCTTCTATCGTAGAACGGCTAATTAATATTGAAAATGGTTTAGGAATATTTACGGGAGTTAGTTCAGATGCCTTATATTTGGAGGTAAGGGAGTAGGAAAAAAATAATGTACCCAATCTAGCTTTTTCTTTTCCATTTTAAAAAACATAAAAAATAGCTCCG
>CAKZLT010000175.1 GCA_937127195.1 uncultured Saprospiraceae bacterium | reverse complement strand
AAATAAATTTTAACGAAGTTATCGGAAATATTTTATCAAAAAGTACCGACACTATTAACTTGACTGACTACTAAGCTTATTCTTTTAAGTATCCAAAAAACATGGATACAAAATTTTAGAGGTTGAAAAATAAATCAATATCTTTATACAATATATTTATTTTTTTATTTTTTATAAAAATTGTCAAAGCTATAAGTTCTACTTATATTTGAAGGTTTTAAGATTAAAAATATACTTTCTTAATTGACTTAAAATACTCACTTTTAACTCAAATTTATGCCTATTGCTAGCTCAAAGCAGTCATTTAATTCAAGCATCTTCAGCATTCCTTCCAAATTATATGGACGGGAAGCAGAGTTAGATAATATGCACGCATCCTTCAAGCGTGTTATGGATGGAGGATCTGAGTTACTATTTGTAACTGGTGCTTCTGGCGTAGGAAAATCAACACTAATTCGTGAATTTGAGCAAAGAATACAAGCCGAAGAATACGGCACATTTCTGACTTCTGGCAAAAGTGACAAGCTAGAACGCAATATTCCTTATTATCCGCTAATCCAAGCTTTTGACGAAATCCTTCAAAATATCATTCAGAATTCTAATGAATTTGAGTTGATTATTTGGAAAAAAAGACTAGGAAAAGCATTAGGAAGCATCGGAAAAATCCTAACAGATCTTGTTCCTAGACTCGAAGAGTTGATTGGTGTCCAACCCGAATTACCTGCTGTTAGAGGTCGAGAATCCATGAATCGCTTCAATTATGCAGTTCAACGATTTGTAGAGACGCTTTCCTCTCGTCATGAGCCACTTATCTTATTTATTGACGACTTACAATGGGCTGATAATGCATCTTTGACGCTTATTAAAACTCTAACTACTTCTCAAACCATTAAGCATTTCATGTTTATTGGGGCTTATAGGGCTAATGAGGTAGAAGAAACGCACCCTCTTATAAAGACTATTGACGAAATAAGAAACCTAACGATTGAGCAAGGCAAAAGAAAAATATACCATGTTAACCTTCATGATCTTAGCCTTGAAGATGTTAATCAATTGGTAGCAGATAGTCTTAAAATAAGTGTAGAGGAAGTAACGGAACTTAGTCTAATTATTTATAAAAAAACAGTTGGAAATCCATTTTTTACTAGACAATTACTTCGAAAACTATATGATGATAGTCTAATCACTTATGATACCTATCGACACTTATGGATTTGGAATATTAGGGAATTAGAGGCGGTTAATATTACGGAAAACGTAGTAGATTTGATGCTCGAAAAGCTACGAGAACTCCCCAAAAGTACTCGTGAGGTACTTAAAGTTGCATCTTGTATTGGACGAGGTTTCGACCTAGAAACCCTTGAAATTATCATTAATAGATTACAAACGGGAACTTATGAGACGGCTTTCAATGCGGTTCGTAAGCATTTGAAAAAATCGAAGGAGGAAGGTTTTATTTTAAAAGAAAAAAAGGGATATTTCTTTTCACATGACCGAATTCATTATTCTGTTAACCAGTTGAGTAATTCCTTATTTCGCAAAAAAGTACATTTGCATATTGGAAGATTGCTCTTTAGCCGATTAGCAAGTCAGCAAATCATTGATATTAATAATATCGAAGTACTTAATACAGAGCATATATTTAATATTATTACGCATTGGAATAAAGGCTCGCAATTCATTGATAATAAAATTGAAAAAAGTCAATTGGCTACGCTTAACCTAATCGCGGGTAAAAAGGCATTGCGCTCAGCAGCATTTAAAGTTGCTTTAGATTATTTCAAGCAAGGTGTAGCACTTTTATATGATGATTGTTGGCGAAGAGATTATAATTTGACATTGGATTTATACACTAATCTAATGGAAGCGCAATTCCTAAATGGTGAAATGAAGGAATTAGAAAGTTATTTAACTTACATTAATAAACACATTCAAGACCCTATTCACGCATTAAATGCTTATGAAGTTAATATTCAATCATTGAGCGCACAACAAAAACTCAATGAAGCTGCCAACTTAGGATTAACCTATTTAAAAGAGTTAGGGTTATCTTTTCCTAAAAAAATGAACAAAATACAATCACTTTTTACGGTTATTCAAATGTCTCTTTTGATGTCTCGTAAAAAAACAGAGGATTTGTATAACCTTCCAGAAATGACTGATCCGAAGGCTTTAGCTATTATGAATATTTTCAAAGCTACTGGTACAGCTTTCTATCTTGGAGGAAGCCCTTTTTTGCCATTATATATTTTAAAAGGATTAAGAGTAACTTTAAAATATGGTAATTCGCCCTCATCTATATTTGCTTATGGCGGCTACGGATTGATTGCTAGCGGCGTTCTTAAACGCTATCAAACTGGGTATGAATATGGAGAACTAATTTCTTCTTTAATTCAAAAATTTGGAGCTATTCAATTATGTACTTTTGCTGCATTGGTTAAAAATACTTTTTTAATACATCCCCAAAAACACTTAAAAACATCAATTGAACCTACTGCCAACGCTTATAGAGTCGGTTTAGAAACTGGAAGCGTTGAATTTACCCCTTATGTTGCGTTTAGTAATGCTTACTTTTCCTTTTTTATAGGCACTTCATTGATTGATGTTAGTCAAACCATGGAGGCATACATAAAAAAAATGGAGGAATTCAATCAAGAATTAGCTGTTCATCGAATGAGAATTTATCAAGAAACCTTTTATAATCTTATCGGTCAATCTGGTAATACTTACCAACTAAGAGGTGTTGCTTATGATGAAACAACGATGCTTCAACCTGCTTTAGAAAAAGGAGTTACCGTTATTAAATCGAATTATCTTTGTAATAAACTCATTCTTTCCTATTTATTTAGGGAGTATGATATGGCTTTGGCACATTCATTAGAAGCCGAAAAGCCAACAATTCAGTCTGCTAGAGGTTCTTATATGCTTAGGATGTATTATTTTTATAGTACATTAACTTTTTGTAAAATTTTGCAAAAAGCGAAAGAAGGTGGTACAATTGAAGGTATTTCAGAAAAAAAATTAATCAAAAAAACTAAAAACTATATTCAATTACTTAACAAATGGAGTATTCATGTTCATGAAAACTTTCTCCATAAGTATAAACTAGTACAAGCTGAATTCAATGCGATAGAAGGAAATGACACTGAAGCTAAAAAATTATATAGAGAAGCGTTATTAATAGGAGAAAAAGAAGAATTTGTTAATGAAGTTGCCCTTATCTGTGAACTAGCAACCGATTATTATATTCGTAAAAATGATACTATAAAAGCTAAAGCACACCTCAATAAAGCCATTAGAGCTTACGAAGAATGGGGAGCTGCTGCAAAAGTAAAGGACTTAAAAAATTATCATAAAGACCTTCTGACTTAGTTTTTTATCAATTCAATAGGATTATCTGGTGTTCCATAATGCTCTTCTAATAATTCTTCGTTGAAAAATACTTCTTCTCTAAAATTACACTTTACCTTATAAGCATCTATTCGGATAGTATCCAAACTTCCATCAGGATATCTTATCACACCACAAGACCTTTTGTTCATAGAAATACTAAATGAAGCAGTATCAGCGTAAATTGAACCTCTTTGACGTTCTTCGGTCGTGCATATTCCCCAATCAATCTCGATTTCTTCTGGGGCAAACTGTGCATTATCTCCAAAAAATAAATCCTCGCCTGTTACTTCATCTATAAATATTACATTTGTTTTAAATGCAAACCCAGGATCACAAATATAACAGTGATTGCAAAAAATACTAATAGTTATAATTAAAGTAGTTAAATATATTCCTTGATACTTCATTTTTATTAATTTGGTGTTTTGCTTTACTCAAAGTTATTATTTTTTTCTAAAAAAACAAAACAACTAAAAGCCATAACTACATTCTGCTAGTATTACATTTATAATGTATCTTTGTTTTTTTTAAAATAAAGAAGAATTAAATGAAAATAAAGGTTTCTAACTATAGCAATCTTACCGCTAATACGCTTTTGTTGCCTATCGAAAATAACAAGCATCTGAAAAAAAGGCTTGTTGCTATTGCCGAACAATTTGGCTTAAATCAATCATTTACGGAAGATTTTACGGGTAAGCACAAAGAAATTTTGCCGCTTTACACCAACCAAAATCAACCTGCTAAATTGTTTTTAATCGGATTGGGTAACAAACCTTCATTTATCAAGGCGCGAGAAGCAATGCGTAGTTTTTCTTTTCATAATAAAAATCGACTAGGAGATTCTGTTGCGATTGATTTGTCTTCTATCAATACTAATTTGAGTGAAGCAATTATCAATGGTCTCGAATTGAGTACCTATAATATACATTTGTATCAGACTTCTAAGCATAAAAATCATCCACTCAAAAACAATACAATAGAAGCTATCATTGATGAAAACAATCACGATGTTTCTATTACAGCCATCAAAAAAGGCATACTTACGGGAGAAAGTCAGAAAGAAGCTTTTGATTTAGTTAATCAAGACGCTGGACATTTGACACCCGAAGCACTCGGAAAATGGGCAAAAGCATCTGGTAAAAAATATGGCTATGATGTAAAAGTCTATGGAAAAGAAGCGATTGAAGAAATGGGCTTAAAAGCCTATTTGGCAGTCAATCGAGGTAGTGAATTTGCACCTGCTTTCATCGTCGCTGAATATAAATCAAAAGCTGTTTCTAATCCTAAAAAAATCGGATTAGTTGGCAAAGGAGTGACTTTTGATACTGGTGGCTTGAATATCAAAACGGCTGGAATGCACTATATGAAAAGCGATATGGGCGGTTCGGCTGCTGTTCTGGGAGCGATTGAATTAGTTGCAAAACTACAATTGCCTGTTCACGTCATTGCTATCATACCTGCTACGGACAACTGTGTTGATGCGCTTGCAGTTCGACCAAGTGATGTTATTGGCTCATATAGTGGAAAAACTATCGAAATAATTGATACTGATGCAGAAGGTCGTTTGACTTTGGCGGATGGTGTGGCTTATATGATTAAAAATTATAAACCTGAAATTCTGATTGATGTAGCAACTTTGACTGGTGCGAGCGTTCGAACGCTGGGGTATCATGCTGGTGCGCTTTTTAGTAGTAGTCCGAAGTTAGCGAAACAGCTAAAGGCTACTGGCGAAAGAATAGGTGAACGCCTCTGGGAGTTACCTTTGTATGATGAGTTTTTGGCAGAACTTCACTCAGATGTGGCTGACATTACTAATCTAGGTAGTCGTCCGATGGCTGGCGCATCTACTGCTGCAAAATTTGTCCAGTTTTTTACTAATGAACACCCAAATTGGGCGCATTTAGATATTGCAGGCGTGGCTTTTGGAGATTCTGAGTATTCTAAACAAAAAGCAGGAAAAGGATTTGGAGTAAATCTTTTGACCGAATTTATAAAAGAAGTAGCTTCTAAATAAGCAAACAAAAACAGGGGAGTTTCATAAGAAAGAAACTTATAAATACAAAAAAGAACTTAACCTTATTCAAAAGGTTAAGTTCTTTTTTATTCTAAAAATACTTGACGGACTACTAAGCTAATCGAGCATGTTCACTTTTAAGTTCTACTAATGCTTTCGCAAAAACCGTTTTTAATTGGTCAATCATTGCGGGTAATTCCGATAGATTAGTTTCGTTTTTAGCGTAATCCTCTATGTTTTTATTGATACCCGTCAATTCTTCATTACCAACAAAAGCTAATGTTGATTTCATTTTATGACTAACTGCCCTCAACTCTAGCCAATCAGCAGAAGCTTGCAGGTCTTTCATTTTATCAATTTCCGACATCGGTTCATCAAAAAGTAATTCCAGCATCATTTTTTTCATATCGACATCTCCGTCAGACATTAAGTCCAAATATGATAAATCAATATATTGAGGTGTTTTGTTTACAGGTTCCATATCAGTCTGGTGATTATTTTCAGTAATATTATTTATGTGTTTTGCAATTTTAGTAAATAAATCATTGGGTTCGAATGGTTTCAAAACACATTCGTCCATTCTGTATTCTTTATATTTTTCGTCTTTTGCCATGTGGGCATGAGCCGTCATTGCAAATATAGGAATACTTCTTTTAGGTTCTGCAAAATTATCACGAATATATGCTGTTGCCTCATATCCATCTAACTCAGGCATTTGAATATCCATCAGAATAATATCAAAATCAGCTTCTTTAAGCATATTAACAGCTATTTGCCCATTTTCGGCAATAGTTACTTCTACATTATTGTCAAATTCCTTTTCTAAAGTTTTTTTGGCAACGATTTGATTAATTCTATGATCTTCTGCTAGTAAAATTCTAGCAGGTCTATTTAAAGTCAATTTCACTCTACTTGGTTTTTGTTCTGCTGTGCTGATTTCTTCTGGTTCAATATTAGATTTTTTGAATGACATTTCTACCGAAAAAGTAGAACCGACACCTTCTTCACTCGTAACATTAATTACTCCGCCTTGCATTTCGACTAGTTGCTTACAAATAGATAATCCTAATCCAGTACCAGGATATAGCTTACCCTTACTATTTTCTACCCGAACGAAAGTTTCAAAAACGGCATCTAATTTATCATTAGGAATGCCAATACCTGAGTCAATAACATCAAAAATAATTTTTGCGGATTCTTCATTTTCGCCTCCATTTCTAACCAAAATCTTAACAATACCCGAATCTGTAAATTTAACAGCATTACCGACAAGGTTCATCAAAATTTGGTTGACACGCAAAGCATCACCAATTAATAAATCTTCTATATTATCTTCTATATGTAGAATAAGTTCTAAGCCTTTTTGTTTAGCTCTATAACTAACGACGTTGACTAGATTCTGAACTAACTCTCTTAACTTAAACCCTTTTTGTCTAAGCTGCACATTCCCATGTTGCAATGATGAAATTTCAAGAATATCATTAATAATTCCTAATAAATTCTGTGATGATTGCTTAATCGATGTAATATAACTATTTTGTTCCCTATCTAATTCTGAATGTAATAATAAATTACTCATTCCCAAAATAGCATTCATTGGCGTTCTCATTTCATGAGATATATTTGCCAAAAATTGTTCTTTCATTTTAGCAGAACGCTCAGCCAATTCTTTTGCTTTTCGCAAATTTTCTGCCTGTTTTCGTTCCGTAATATTACGAACAATACTATGATAACCTTCAAATTCGTCGGTATCAATAATCGAAGCAGAAACCAAACAATGAATGATTTTACCGCTTTTGGTCATTAAGGGAGCTTCAAAGTCTTTTGCAAATGAATTAGCGCGCATTTCTTCTAAGAAAGCATCTTTATCATTCTGAATTTGAAATATATCATGGATATTCATGTATCTCAATTCCTCTCTTGAATATCCTAACAGGTTAACTGTAGCTTCATTATAATCAATTAGTTCGCCTTCTTTGGTCGAAATATAAATAGCATCCTTCGTCTGCGAAAAAATAGTGCGATAACGCGCCTGACTTTTGATTAATGCCTTTTTAGTATTTTCTCGTTCCGTTACATCTTGCAAGATACCGCTATATGTATATATTCCATTCTCATTTTTGTCTCTTCGGCATATTACAGATAGGGTTCGACGCTCTCCATCCAGTCTATTGATTGTTATATCTCTTCTGACTTCTGATTGTGTTTGGAATTTTTCCATGACATCAAAAAAGAATGAAATATCATTATTAGGTAAGTGCTTTCGCAAAGTATCCATTGTTGCAGGAATCCTTGCTGCATATCCAAAAACGCGATATAATTCGTCCGAAGCCTCAAAAATTCGAGTATTCTCAAGATATTTCCAGTTTCCTATATGGGCAATCTGTTGGGCTTCTTCTAATTTTTTTAAAACGTTTTTACGTTCAATTGAATATTTTAAAGATTTAGAAAGTTGTTCAGAATCAAAATCCCCTTTGACTAAAAAGTCTTGCGCTCCAACCTGAACCGCTTTGATACCCATTTCTTTGGAAGAAAGTCCTGTCAAAACAATTACATTGGCTTCTGGAAAAGCATTTAGTATATTTTCTAAAGTAATAAATCCTTTACTATCGGGTAAGGTTAGATCAAGTAATACCGCTGAAAAATCGCACTGACCTAGAGCCTTAACTCCAGCAGCTAATGTTTCTTCGTGCGTTATTTCACAATTCAAATCAGAATCTTCTAAGAGAATTTCGACTAATCGAGCATCTCCTGGGTTATCTTCAATAAGTAATATATTATTTGTTGTTTTGTATTCTGATAATTTGTACATCGTTTTACTTTGATACTTAAGTAGTTGAGTCTAAATGTTTTCCGTTTTATGAGTTTTTTTTAAAAAAAACAACTTCTTTATAAAAATATTGCGTAATATATTATGCTTCACTTTTATATTATTACTATTCAGCATCGCTGAAGAACATTTAAATAGATAATTTAGAAGGCTACCAATAAAAGTATCTCTGCCCTCTTAGCGTGTAACGCGGTCTTTTAGCCTGCTGCAGTAGTCAGGTCTCTGTTCTGAATAGTTACGTTATATTTTAAAATAATTGACATCAAACTGGAAAATATTTAACCTCAACTACTTATCTGTAAGACTTAAAAATAATGATTTATTTCGATTATTAGTATTTTTTTTACATTCTACTTTCAATTATCAATCGAATTCGAAATCGCTTTTCTATATTTTTTATCTTGTAATTAGGTCTCTTATGAAACTAACAAATACTAAACCAAGCATATACAAAAATGTATATTCTGCTTTTTTTTTATAAAAAACCTACAAACCAATTCATTTTCAAATAGATATATATATTCTACTAAAGAATAGGTGTGTTGTTGATTGTTGTTAATTGCGATTAATTGAATGTAATTCAGTTCTCCGAATATTACTTTTTATAATTTATTTGGTTTTCTGAAACAAAAATAACTTCTTCATAAAAAACATTGTATAATATATTATGCTTCACGTCCTATCTCGCTTCTCGCAGCCCGTAGGGCGATCTCGCCTCTCGCTTCTAAATAATTGACATCAAACTGGAAAACATTTAATCTCAGTTATTTACTGAATTTGAGAATTACTTTAAACCATTCTTTATTTACGTTGTCCAAATAGCAAATGACAGTAATTATATTATCAACGAATATTTCAAAAAATCAAAATATGCAATCATCCACGCAGAAAGATATTCTGGAAGATGAGGCGATACTAAAAATGCTTAATATTCCAAGCTCTCGCGATAGAGCTTTTAGGCTATTATTACAGAAGTATCAAGAACGGCTTTATTGGCATATTCGTCGAATAGTTATTGAGCATGAAGATACTAACGATGTATTACAAAACACTTGTATTAGAATTTATAAAGGCATCAAAAGTTTTAAAGGCAATGCCCGATTATATACTTGGCTATATAGAATTGCATCTAATGAAGCGATTACTTTTCTGAAAAAACGAAAAAAAATTAAATCTACTTCAATTGATAATGAGGAGAATAATTTGGAAAATCGACTCCACGCAGATGTATATTTTGAAGGTGATGAAATTCAAAAAAAATTGCAATTGGCACTAGATACTTTACCCGAAAAACAGCGGTTAGTTTTCGATATGCGCTACTATGATGCGATGTCTTACCAAGCCATTTCGGATGTTTTAGGCACTTCAGTCGGCGGACTTAAAGCATCTTATCATCATGCAGCTAAAAAGGTTGAAGCCTTTTTGACGCAGGAATAAACAAGAATTAAATGAGAGAAAATCAAGATAATATTCATAAAGAACTAAAGGAGATAGCTCCTTTTTTGGCACAAATTCGACAAAAAGAAACAAAGTTAGAAGCTCCAAATGGCTATTTTAATCATTTGGAAGATAACATTTTAGCGTGTATCAAAGCAGAAGAAGAGACCCAAAATTGGTCTAGTACTTCACTTAAGGCCAATGAAGCAACTCCTCAAAACTGGCTCTTAGCTATCAAAAAATGGTTACTACGACCTTCAGTTGGTATTGGCTTTGCGATGATATTGATAGTATCCATTTTTTCTATTATTTGGAGCAATAGTCAATCGTCAGATGCTATTTTAATGGCAGTGTCGGAGATAGAAGCAACTGAATATATCCACGAAAATATTGACCAATTCAGCGAAACGCTGATTCTAGAATCTGTAATAGGAGAGGATTGGACAACTATCGAAATATCTGATGAAATCGAAATTGACTTTGACAAATATATTGAAGATGATTTGATAGATGAATTGGATTCTGAATTGATTAATGAATTATTATAAAAAATATAAAATTATGAGATATATACTTTTGATAGCCATTTTTGGCTGTTGCGCTTCCTCAAGCTATGCCCAGCCAAAAGGTGCTAGTGGTAAAGTTAAGGTACTTAAAATTGGAATTTTTACGGAAGAACTGGGGCTGACAGAAGCCGAAGCTTCTAAATTCTGGCCTTTGTATAACAGCTATGAGGATAAAATACATAGCATCAATAAAAAAATGTACACGAAAGGCAGAATTGATTGGGAAAGTAAAACGGATAAAGAGATTGAAGTGTTGATGGAAAGGCGTTTTAAGCTACAAGAAGATAAATTGAAAATTGAACGGGAGTATTATAAAAAATTCAAAGCTGTTCTACCTATCAAAAAAGTAGCTAAAATTCCAGTAGCGCAACGTAAGTTCAAAATGACGGTTTTTAGGAAGTCTAAAGAAGGGCGTAGAAAGCGTAGAGGTCAATAAAATTTTTTGTTGCTATTCAGAGGCGAGAGTTGAGACTGCCTTATAGGCTACGAGAAGCGAGATTAGGCGTGAAGCTATAACACCTGCCTGACCTGTCTGCGGCAGGTTCTGCTTCTCATAGCCTAATAAGGTGGTCTCAACTCTCGCTTCTGAATAGTTACGATTTTTTTTGTATTTAAAGTTTTTGGTGTTTTGAAGGTTTTGCTGTATAAAAAATCCGCTGATGAGTCTATTGTTATTTACGAATAAAAATCTTTGTCATTACGGTAGCATTTTTAGAACTAATCTTTAACCAATAAATACCACCTAGATAATTGTCGGTCTGTAATGTATAAAACATTTCGCGCATACTTCGGTCTTCTTGCATGAGTTCGCCGTTTTCATTATAAACTTCTACATCGTATTTGGATGTGAACTTGGACATATCGATGGTGTGATAACGACTAGAACCAAAGGCTATTAAGTCAATATCGGTGCTAGCAAGTGTATTCAGGCTGTAAGTTGTAATGGGGTTGTGAGTAAACTGAAATGCACCAATATCCACTCTAGATGAGCTAGAGCGTTCTTTTTCAAAAAAATCACGTAAGGCGACTTGTTCTTTGATACCGTTGTCTAATACCAAACTAACGGAGTCGAGTTGAAAATCAAGTGCCTGACTTGGGTTTTCTTTGATAAAAGGATGAACGAAAGGATAGATATTCTTTTGGTCAATGGTGTGTTCTCCTAAGTCATTGACTATTCTTAAATCCATTGCATTTGGACTATAAACTAAATTGTTGGCAATGAAAGTGCAATGAATATTAGGATTGATTTGGATGCCTGTCATGAGATTAACCCAATCTTGTTTGAAAATGGTATTGTTGGTAATTGTGATATTATTTAATGGTGTTTCTAACTCATTTTTAATAAAAATGCCTGTAAAATGGCGGCGACTTCCGCCCGAACCATTAATGATGTTATTACGAATAGTTAAGTCATTGGCACTAGCCCAAATACCAATTTTTACTCGTTCGTCATTTAAGGCATTCAGATAATTACGGTCAAGAATGAAATCTTTAGGTGTTTTATCTGCTTGATTAGTTTTGGCTAAAACAATCATTTTACTAACGGCATTTTCTGTTTCAAAATGATTATCCGAAATAATAACCTTTGTAGTAGAATGACTAAGCGTCGAGCAGAAATCAGCATCAGGAGCGGTGATTTTCAAGCAGTGTTTTTTGATACCAGCATTTAAAAAATGATTATTACTAATGATGCTTTTTTCAGTCCATTTTATATTAAGGATATTTCCTTTCAGTCTATTATTATTAAAATGATTACCAATCACCGCAATTTTCTCTCCACTCAATTGCAGCATATCACCACGAGATTGGCTATTGGATATAATACAATTAGCAATAAAAATTTCTTTAAATGGCTTTACATTACGTTCTTGAGTGTATCCTTCGGCTTCTAAGAGAAAGTCATTGTAAAAAATACTTTGTGTAAAATCTTTAATTTTTAGTCGATACAAAAGGTTAAAAGTAGTTTCTCCATTCGCTACGATTGCGCTATGTCGGTTGTCTTTATTTTTATTATGAATATTAATATCCGTGATTTTGAGGTGCTGGCTTTGATGGCTTGTATCAATATCTCCAAGGACGAAAACAGGATTATTTCCTATCATTTCGATAACAGGCGCATTTTCTGCGATTTCAAAACTATCAATATTTAACCGAGGTCCGAATGCACCTACGGTTACATATTTTAAGTTAGAAAAATCTAAACCAACAGGCGTTTGGATAGTTTCGCCACGTTTGAAAAGCAATCGAGTGCTATCACAGAGGTAAGGTTTTACGTCGCTTAAGTCATCAATTTGAACTAAAATGGCATTATTGGGAGCATCAGGAAATTCGCCATTGATAGAAAAACAAACGGTTTTTTCATTTTTATAAAAATCATTAGCGGCCTGTATTTTGATAATAAAGGGCTTTTGTACAGAATAGGAAGCATTTTTAAAAACCTCTAATTCTACAATATGTAAGCCAATACTATCAAAAACGTGTGCTGCAAGTGGGTGAGAAGCGCGATTTTTGGATTTAGGAATATTAGTCCAGAAGCCACTAAAAAAATCACCAAAGTTCCATTGATAGTATAATTCGTGAAAAGTATTGGTCAAAGAGTCATTGATAGTTGTGGCAGTTGCATCAAAAAAGACAGGCATAGGAGCAACTCCGACTATACTAGCCGTTCCAATTTGAGGATTAATAGAAACTTGTGCTACCGAAACACTTCCGACCGTAGTCAACAAGCAAAGGATAATCAAATTTTTCATAATCGATGTGTTTTAAAATGAAACCTTTGTATATCAGTTCTTTACAAAGATAATATTTTTTACATTATGAAAAGCTTAAATGTTTTGCTTTTAGGAAAAATGGCATTTTCGAAGAGTCGAGGAAACGAAAATTTGGAGGTGAAAATAGATTTAAGACAAAAAAAATTCATTACTAAGCGAGTTAGTAATGAATTTTTTTTTAGAGAATGGCTTTTTTAGTTTTATTCAGATTGTTTTGAATAAAACTAAAGCATTCAAATACCCAAATTATTCTATTAAACTGTGGTCAAGACACTATCTAACGCATCAGTTAATTTGGTCGTAATTTCTTCGATCGAACCTAAGCCCTTGACCTTGTAGGTTTTATCTTGTTCATCGTAATAGTTGGCAACAGGTGCTGTTGTTTCACGATATACTTGAATACGATTTTTGATGATATTAGGCTTACCATCATCTACTCTACCAGATGTTTTGGCTCTGTTCATCAATCGAACGATTAACTCTTCAGCAGGAACAACCAACTCTAATAAAGCAGTAATAGGAGTTCCTTTTTCTGCCAACATTTTATCTAGAGCAGTTGCTTGTGCAACGGTGCGAGGAAAACCATCAAAGATAAATCCTTTTACTTTTGGGTTATCTTCGACACGCTTTGCTAGCATATTGATAGTCACTTCATCAGGTACTAATGCACCTTTATCCATGTATGATTTAGCCAAAAGTCCCAATTCTGTCTTATTCCCGATTTCGCTTCTGAACATATCTCCTGTCGAAATATGGTACAAGTTATATTGTTCTACTAACTTAGCAGCTTGAGTACCTTTTCCACTTCCTGGAGGTCCAAATAAGATGAGATTAATCATTTACAACATTAATTTTATAGCATGAAATATATAGAAAACTATATGCGAAATTAAGTAAATCTCATCAGTTATTACTAATAACTCCTTAAAAAACAAGGAATTATATTATATTATTTTTTTTATAATTTGTTTAACGAAATCTTGTTTTTAGAATATCATTACTCACTTAGTACGTCACGAGCAAACAATATTTTGGGTTTCCAATAATTTGATTTTGAAATATTCTGAATAATGACTCCTTTTGATGATGTACTATGTATGACATTTACACCTTCGGAAGTGTTCGAAATGACTAGTGCAACGTGCATAATGGTCTTACCGTTCCGCGAAAAGAACACTAAATCACCAGGTTTTACATTTTTGAGTGGAATTTTTTTGCCTTGTTTTGACTGCGCACTAGAGCTAGAAGACAACTGTTTGTCATATTGTTTGTACACGTAAGAAGTAAAACCTGAACAATCAAAACCAGTAGAAGGAACTTTGCCTGCGTATTTGTATTTAGTGCCAATGTGTTTTCTACTTTCTTTGGTTAAGTTGCCACGAAGTCTTGATTCTGCATCCACTTTTTTAGAAGAAGTATTTTTTTCTTTGCTGTGATTATTCTCGACGGGAGCCGTCAAATCTCTAATAAATTCACATGAATTCATTGAGAACATAAATAGTGATGCTAGAATTAAATATTGAATTCTTTGTTTCATAGTGGTGATTTGCTGTTGATAAATGTTGGGTTGAATTTATTCAAAAATGATATGAATTATTCTGATAAGAAACGTCAAAAAATAGCGGCTTATTATATATTGAGTATCCTTAATAAGGTAAATGGGGGGGGGAAAACTTGTAAAAGCATTAGACTTTATTCTAAATAATTTTGTATGAAGCTAAATTATCTTTTGAAACTACTCTTCGTTGGCAAAAGACTCATTTAGCTGCGGCTAAACTCCGTTTACTCGGTCAAGCCTCGTGAGCTAAAGGTTTTACCGCCTTGATTAGTTTCAAAATCTGAATTTCCATTCATTACAAAACCATTTTAGAATAAAGTCTATTCTCACTAAAAGAAAATACTTTTTGGTATTGAAAATTGGTCTAGAAAAATAAATGGTCCTGAAAACGAATTTTCAGAACCACCACTTATTAACCTTAACTACTTTTTATTTGTTTGGATTTGGGTAACTACTCCCTAATCTTAACTATTTTTTTATTTGTTTGGATTGGGTAACTACTCCCAATTTTTTTAACCTTAACTACTTGTCTATATAATAGCTAATTCTGTGCCAGTTTTTTTGTTTTTTATAAAAGAATAAGTGTTTTTTATAAAAAAAATATGTAAAAGATGGTTTGGTAGGTTTTTGAGGCGTTTTTAAAAGCTATTTTTATAAAAAATAATAATAAAAATATTGAAAGACTGATGTTTGTGTAAAAGAAATGTATTTTTTAATTAAGATGAAAAATATTGAATTTGACATTTTAGCTTAAAAAAATGTTTTTATAGCTTGTTTTTGTGTTTTATTTAAAATGATTGAAATTCTTTTTTAGAAAAGTAGTTTTATATAAAAAGTCAAAAAACTATATTTGGTCATTTCTTAACGAGTAAAAAACTATATGAAAAATTTATTAGGACTTTTATTTTTAGTTATTGGATTTGTTGCTTGTCAAAATCCTAAAACAGCCGAAACGAACAGAGGTACTATTTCGTATTCAAAAATAATAGGTGAAACAATGGGAACAACTTATTCGCTGACTTATAGTTCTGATGTCAATTATCAATCCGCGATTGATTCTTTACTTGTCGAAATTAACGCTCAAGTCAATACTTATGACTCTAGTTCATTGATTTCTAGTTTTAATACAGGCGAAATGTTGGAAATGAGTTCTACGTCTGCGCCACATTTTAAGATGAATTACCTTGCTGCAAAAGATATTTATGAGGTAACAGGCGGTTATTTTGACCCTACGGTAATGCCTTTAGTGTATTATTGGGGCTTTGGAAAACGAAAAATAGCGGTAGAAAATGCGGATAAAAATAAAGTTAAGGAATTGCTTTCGACGACAGGATTTGAGAAAACTTGGATGGAAAGGTCAAAAAAAGATACTACTATATATATATATAAGAAATCTTTGGCAGCTACACAGTTGGATTTTAGTGCGATAGCGAAAGGCTATGGCGTAGATGCTGTGGCAAATTTGCTGAAAAATAATGATGTTGAGAACTATTTGGTAGAGATAGGTGGCGAAACAGTAACGAAAGGCGTGAACGCTTTGGGGGATGTTTGGACACTAGGAATCAATACGCCTGTCGAAAATGCGAATCCGAATTCGGATTTTAAGGCATTGATACAAGTGAGTAATAGAGCAATTGCAACTTCAGGAAATTATAGAAATTATTATGAAGTTGATGGTAAAAAATACGCACATTCGATTAATCCCAAAACGGGCTATCCTGAGATGAGTAATTTGCTTAGTGTTTCGGTTGTAATGGATAATTGCATGACAGCAGATGCTTACGCTACGGCTTTTATGGTTATGGGATTAGAGAAAGCATGGACATTGGCAAATGAAAGAAAGGAAATTGAGGCGTATTTTATTTATGATGATAATGGAGAGATGAAAGTAAAAGCAACGGATGGTTTTAAGGAGTTGATTATAAAAGAAAATTAAAAATAGTTGATTTTTTTTTGAGCGTAAATTGAAAAGATAAATAATTGTTATTTGTTGATTATAAGTGTTAGATATTAAAGTTATTATACATTTTTATTTTTAATATTATTAAAAAATGATGTTTGGAATAACTTTTGTTGTTAATAGAAAACAAGTAACAAAGAGTTATATGGTTTTAAAAACGTATTTGTATTAAGCCACTTAATAGTGTTTTATATATAGTTTTGAAGAAAAATTAAAAAAAAATAAATATTTTTTTAATCGTATGCAACGTTTTTATAATTTGTTTCGACTTATTAATAAACCTATTTGTTACAGGCTATTTATAAAGAACTTATATCTTATAAATAAATAGCATATAATTCGACTTAAATTATTCAAAATATAAAAATCTGAACCATGTCAAATCAAACAGGAGCACAAGTATTATTGAAATCGAACAGTAATGATGTATTATTAGATTACAGAGAATTAAGAAAAGCGGTAATGGTATTGCGCGCAGTTAATCATAATCTTCGTCAGGATATTATCGAGGTATTAAGCAGTAATGCTAAAATGACTGTTACTGATATTTATATCAAATTACGTATCGAGCAATCTGTAGCTTCTCAACATTTGGCTATTCTTCGTAAAGCTCAAGTAGTAGTAACGGAACGTCAGGGGAAATTCATTTATTACTCTTTGAATCCAGAGCGTTTAGAGCAAATTTCTTCTTTGGTAGAAGATTTGAATGTGTAAGATTTTTTTATTTTTCATGGAAAGGCCTTTATAATAGTTTCATACTATTGTAAAGGCTTTTTTATTATTCAGAACCGAGAGACGAGACCGCTCTAAAGGGCTGCGAGAAGCGAGATATTATAGCGACTTTTAAGTGTTTCACGCTTTAACTCGCTTCTCGCCGCCCTTTAGGGCATAACCGTATAGTTAAGGAAAAACCAAGTCATCATTCACAAAAAAAGCCCCAAAGGGGTGAAATATTACAGCATTGGGGCTTGTCCCGAATGGATTAAAATATGAAAAAACCGCCTAACCAGCCCTGAATGGGCGCAATATATGTCACCCATTCAGGGCGAAATGGATGATTTTATGATTTATCACTCATCGGGACAAGCCCCAATGCTGTAATATTTCACTCATCGGGACAAGCCCCAATGCTGTAATATTTCACCCCTTTGGGGCTTTTTCACCTTAACTATACGGCTATGCCCTTTAGGGCGGTCTCATGCCCCGCTTCTAAATAGTAACTATTGATGATATTCAGGTTTTATCGTTTTCTTTATTTTCTCTCAATTCTTGATATTTTTCTAGTGCTTTTCTGAGTTTCCATTCTATTTTTTGGCGCAAAACTCTAGGCTTAAGAACGGTAACGCCTTCTCCAAAACCTAATAATAGTCTTTCAATTTCGTAATTATGATGAACAGAAAGACTAATTTTTATACTTCTATCTGGATATTTTTCTACTAACTGTTGAGAGTAATGAAAGGGCTTCGTTAAGACGTAAGGCGCATTCTTTCGGTCAACGATTAATTCGATTGCTATCAATTGCTTGCTATTCATTACAGTTACACCGTAAGTATTTTTATAATATTCATCCGCGTCGAAATCATCCTTTTTATAAGGAATAGTAGTATTAATAGTTATTTCTTGTAACCTGTCAAGGGCTAAAGTGAGTAATCCCTTATTATTTTCTTTTTTACCGACCAGAAACCATCGATTATTGAATTCTTTGAGAATATAGGGGAAGAAATTGAAACTCCCAGGATGTCGTGCAGAGAAAGATTGATAGGTAATTTGTAGAACTTGCTTTTTGAGAATCGCTTGATAAAGTGCATCCAGATGATGCAGGTTTTTTAAGTTTTCGTTTTTATCTAAATGAATAATGGCTGGTTGCTTGGTTTTTTCGGTATAAACACGGTCTTCTAATCGCTGAATAATACCACCTAGCTCTGAAAAAAGAGAAAAATCTTTGAATTGTTTGAGCATTTCTACCGATTCCGAAAGGACTTTCATATCCAAATCAGTCAAAGGAATATCGGTGATGGAATAATTGGGATTTTCGTATTTGTAATAGCGTTTTTCATAAACAACAATTGGCGCATTATAACCTAACTTGTCACTTCGCATCAATTGAATATCTAGCTGAACGGTACGTTTACTAACGTTGACATCTTTCCCTTCGTATTCATATAATGCGTCAGAACAGGCTTCGATCAAATCATTAAGTGTCCATTTTCGATAACGATTTTGAAGACATTTATCAATTGTCCGATAGCGAATGAGAGCGTTTTTGTTTTGTGCCATGTTGTTCTTTTTTTGTTACTATTCAGAACAGAGACTAAAAGACCGCGCTACGCGCTTAGAGAACAGAGACTCTTTTGTTCGTAGCCCTTTTATCTATTTAATCGCTTTTTTAACCTACTGAATAGTAACCTTTTTTTTATAAAAAAATCAAATCCAAAATGGCTAAAACTCCAAATATTACACTGGCAACTCCATTTGTAGTAAAAAATGCTAAATTGACTTTACTCAAATCATTAGGCTTAACTAACAAGTGCTGATAGAATAATAGAGCTATAAATACACTAACTCCTGCCCAATGTAACCAGCTAGAAGAACCAAATAAAGCAGCTAGAATAACGATAAAGGCACAAAGAATATGTAAAACAGAAGAAAGTATCAATGCTTTATTTTTACCTAAAAAAGTAGGAATAGAGTTTAATCCAAGTGAGCTATCAAACTCTTCATCTTGCAAAGCATAAATGATGTCAAAACCAGAAACCCAAAGTAAAACGACAATTCCATAAAGGATAGGTAATAAGTCAAAATGCCCAGTAACAGCAATATAAGCACCTACGGGAGCTAATGCCAACCCTAATCCAAGCACAAAATGGCAAAGTGCCGTAAAACGTTTGGTGTAACTGTAACCCAATACAACTAACAAAGCAATAGGAGAGAGGGCAAAACAAAGTGGATTAATAAAATAGGTAGTAGCTACAAATAGGACAACATTAATGATAATAAAAAATAAAGCAGAACGAGGAGAGACGATTCCAGCAGGAATTTCTCGAACGGCTGTTCGTGGATTTTTGGCATCAATATCTCTGTCAATATACCGATTGAAAGCCATTGCGGCACTTCTAGCAAATACCATACAAAGCAAAATTAGAAATAATTTATACCAAGTTTCGCTAGTAAAAACACCGTCTTGTACCATATACACCGCCAAAAAAAATCCGAGCAAAGCAAAAGGAAGTGCGAAAATAGTATGGCTAAATTTGATTAATGATAAGTAGTTTTTCATTTTTTATTATTTGAAAATAATAGTAATTCTAATATTAAGTACAGCGTTTCAAAAGTTTAGTTATATTTTTAAAAGCTACCGTAGCGCGACGAGCCTCGTCGCCCGACTATTAAAAGCCGCTTTTGTTAGCGTGGCG
>CAKZLT010000174.1 GCA_937127195.1 uncultured Saprospiraceae bacterium | reverse complement strand
GCATCATTTTTATAACTGCTCGTTTCAGAGTTAAGCGCAGCATCTCTGAAATGTAAGCCATTTATCACGCCTGTCTGCCGCGGCAAGGCAGGTCTTAGAATTTAAACGACACGTCTAAGACGTGGCAAATATAGCATTTCAGAGACGCTGCGCTTAACTCTGAAACGAGCGTTTGTTTTTTAGACACTGCTAAATAGTTATATTTTCTCAATATCAAAGCCTGCATCTTCTACGGCTTCTATTATTTCTTCTGCCGTAATATTTTTACCATTTACAGTTAATATTTTTTCAGGAACTCCTGTATTCACTTCCCATTTTTCAATATTCTCAACATCATTCAGAAATCCAGAAACACTTTTTATACAGTTTCCACAATTGATGTTTGTTTTAAATTCTATTGATTTCATGTTATTTTATTTTTTATAGAAAAAAAGAAAAGTAATGCCCTTTCTTTCATTTTTTTTGAATAAAAATAAAACGAATATTACTATCAATAGTTTTTATGGTTAAAAAGAAAGTTCAATTTAAAATTATAAAAAGAGGACTGCACAGGACTCGAACCCATATAATTTACTTTGGAGGTAACCGCATTTCCATTTATGCTAACAGTCCTTTTTAATAAAAATTATAAAAAAAGGACTGTACGGGACTCGAACCCGTATCTCCCGATTTGCAAGCGGGGGCTTTTCCAGTTAAGCGTTAACAGTCCTTTCTAATAAAAATGTAATAAGAGGATTGTATGGGATTCGACCCCATATACTCAGATTTGCAACCCGCTGCTTTTCCAGTTAAGCTAACAGTCCTTTGAATAAAATACTAAAATAGACTGTACGGGATTTGAACCCGTATTACCTGAATGAAAATCAGGCGTGTTTCGAATTACACTAACAGTCTATTGTAATCACTTAATCAATAGAAACAAGCTGTACAGGACTTGAACCCGTATTCCCTATTTATGAGACAGGTGTGTTTCCAATTATACTAACAGCTTGTTCTAAAAACTTCAATAAAAACAGGCTGTACGGGATTTGAACCCGCATCCCCTGCTTGTCGAGCAGGTGCACTTCCATTTATGCTAACAGCCTATCAGCTTACCAAGGTTTAATTTGGTAGTTTTTTAATAAATATCCTGTGAGAGATATTTTATTATTTTTTATGGTATCAATAATCGGATGAAAAATCCTTGAAGCTCCATCAACGGCATCCAAAGGAGGAACATAACCTGCTTCAAATTGTCTTTTTCGTAAAGGTTCAATCGCTCCCGTTGATATCCAACCTACATCTACACTATTCATTGATATATTATACCTTTCAAAATCTTTGGCAGAAGTATGTGTCATCATATTCAAGGCTGCCTTAGTCATATTGGTATGTGGATGATAAGTCGATTTATTAGAATGATTAAAAATTCCCTCCGTCGAAGTTACATTAACGATAAACTTAAATTCATTTGAAGAAGCTTTTATTAAAGGTAATAATTCTTTAATTAAAATATAAGGCGCAATTTGGTTGATTAAATTGACCTCAATTAATTCAAAAATAGAAATTTCCTCCAAATTGCTGTTCCAACTAGTTTTTAATCTTTCGTCTATCGGTTGCCCAAATCGATTGAGTTGAATTTCTCCTCTAAGAATTTCATTGGATAATAATGAATTTGAGGATTGAAATATAGCTGTATCATTTGCGATAAGCTGCAATTTTTTATGATTTGCATCTAATAATTGCAGTTCTTTAGCTATTAATGGTTTATAATAATTATCAGGATATTTAATAGTTTGAGCAGCGTTATTGATTAAAATATCAAGTGATTGATATTTCTGTTTATAAAATTCAATAAAAGTTTGAACTGCTTTCAAATCCCTCAAATCCAAACCATAAATAAATAAACGGTCTTTCCAGTCTTCGTAATTCTTTTCTTTTTTGAAATTTTCTAATGCTAATGCAGGAAACCTTGTGGTTAAAGTCAGGTTTGCTCCACTTTCCAACACCCTTAGTGCCGTTGCGTATCCAACTTTTACTCTTCCTCCCGTGAGAATTACATTTCTTCCTGTCAAATCCACTTCTGTGAATCTATAATTATAATGCTCTTCGGCACAGTTCGGGCAAAGTCTATGATAATAAAAGTGCATTTTATCATAAGCATTCGTACAAGAATAGCAGTTCTTTTCGTTTCTAAGCGTTTTGTATTTCTTCTCTTGATAAGCCCCAGAAGTATAAGTTGTTTGATTATTAAGTGCATTATTCACAATGACACTTTCTTTACTCAATTTTATATCCGCCTCGTTTCCTTGCTTATCTGATGGTTGACGTTTAGCTTTTTTAGCTTTCTTATAAATTTTCGTTACAAGTGCGCCAAATAATTGATTATCAGGATTATTAAATGGCTCATCCTTTAGAAAATTCAGTACCTCAATACAATTTTCCCATTGTGTTTTTGAAAATGGATATTTGCCGTTGTCTTCCATAAGTTTTTATTAGACAAAATTTGTAAGATGCTTTATATTGTTGTGCCACCTAATTTCTATTATTTTCGTGGATACGATTAAAGAACTTTAAGTTAAAAAAATAAGTTCCATTATTATAGAATCTAATTCAGTTTTCAGAACCGAGAGGCGAGATCGCCCTAAAGGGCGATCTCATGTCCCGCTTCTAAATAGTAACCTTTTTTTAAAATAAAAAAACAGCTTCAATATTTTTGATACAAATAAAAACCTCTCTACTATAAAATGCTTCTTACGCCTTCTTACGAGCTGCTAATGCTGCACGAACTTCAGCCGCGCGTTCCTCAGTAACATCATAATTTATCATAGTATAAATAGCTAATAATGTTCCTGCAATAGGAAAAAGGGTGTAGAACAAACGTAAACCTGTTATCGCGCCTTCTGGCTGTGATACTTCGCCAGGTGTAAAACCAATCCAAGCCATAATCAACCAAGTCAAAAGACCAGCGATAGCAGTACCAAATTTAACCATCAACCAATAAATAGCACCAAACATTCCTTCTCTGCGTTTGCCTGTATTCAATTCATCCAAGTCGCAAACATCTGCAGTCATTGACATCATTAAAGTAAATAAACCGCCAATTCCAAAGGAGAAAAATGGTAAAGCAATGAAAAACAAATAAGGCTTTCCAGGAACAAATAAGAACCAAAATAAAGCATAACCAATAATAGAAATACTTTGAGAAAGAATAAAAGTTTTTTTCTTACCTAGTTTCTTTGAGATACGTGCTACAATAGGAATAACAATGAAAGTCGTGATTAAAGCACCAATAGAACCATGCAATGTTGGCCAAAGACCTGCTGCTCCTGCATCTCCACTAAACATGTGATAAACAATAATAAAAAAAGAGAACGCAGCTATGGTCTGAAAAGAATTAAAAATCAAAAAGGTTGCAATACAAAGTTTCCTAAATTCTACAATAGCGTATGCTTGTTTGAAACTTTCAAGTATTTCCTTTAAGCTATTTACAATGTTACTTCTATTCAAAGGTGATAAGTTTTCGTCATCAAGTGTTGATTTACTTTTAATAAAAAGGGCTGGTATTATTGCTAATATTGTGCAGATAACAGCGACCCAAATTGATGTTTTTCGAACAGCAACATCTGGGCTTTCAAACCACGAAGGATCATAAAAAAGAACCCAAAACCACGGTGCAATCACCCATGCCCATTGACCAATAAATTGAGCAATTGCCATGATTTGTGTTCGTTCATGAAAATCTGTACTCATTTCGTAACCCATTGCCGAATAAGGTACTCCAAAAATCGTAATTCCTAAATAAAAAATAAATGACCAAAACATGAAGTAAATAAAGTTATAAGTTACTCCATTTTCTGGATACAATTGCCACATAAAAACATAAGAAATACCAATTATCAATGCACCAACGAAAACATATTGTCGTCGTCGTCCCCAACGAGATTTGGTATTATCAGAGATAAAACCCATGATTGGATCTGTAATAGAATCAAATAATCTTGGCGCAAAAGCTATAATACTCAAAAGAACAGGTGAAAACCCTAAATCTTCGACTAGAACGACTATAAAAATACTTAGCGCGGCAGGAAACATTTGATTAGCAAGCATACCTGCACCAAATGCTAATTTGTGGCTCATCGGAACCGATTTTGTTTGACTACTCATTCTTTTATTTTGATTTTATTTGGTTAAAGTTGGTTGAATTATTGAAACTGTGAAGAAATCAGACCTTATAGGTTTTTAAAATCTATAAGGTCTAAAATTCAGCAGTATTTTTCTTATAAAAATGGCTTAAATCTAATTTACTATTTCGGTATCATAACCGTTTGAATGGCTTTTCCATCAATAGAAATATTCGTTGATGAATTACCTAATTTCAATGTAATCTCTTTTTTTGTAGCCTCTGGATTGAATACAATCACTGCAATCGAACCATCAGGATTTTGAGTAGCAGTGACTTGAAGGCTTTCATTTTCATTTTCAAAACCAATTCTAACGGCTCCTGGTCGAATGAATTTACTAAAATGAGCTAATGTATAATATAACGGTGTCATGTAAACTTCATCAGCTTCGGTATCAACCAAAATAGGAGCAACACACCAATTATTCGCCCAATTAGGACCACCTTTTCTATCCAAAACCATGTTCCAATCAACCCAACCGTCAACCCAATTATTCAAACAACCGATAATATCACGAGCATAGCGATAAACAGGAACATAAGGTTTATGCAAGTATTTATTTTCATCTTTTGCCCACGTATATCCCCAATCTTTGGCTTCTTTAGCCCAGTACCAGTTGTCTTCTTTCCATCTTGGTACTTGACCATCAACACAAGCTTCCGACTGAATCAAATATTTATTCGGAGCTTTATTGTGAGTATATTGTAATGCTTCTGGAAATACTTCGTAAGTACTACGATACCAATGGACAGCAATTCCATCAAAGTATTTGGCTGCTTTTGGATCATCATACATCACATCTGCCCAGTGCTCAATGTGGTCACGATTTTGGTCATAACCTAATAGAACAACATCAGATTTTCCATCTTTTTCAAGTTGTGGTCCAAGGTGATTGGCAACAAAAATATTCATTTCCTCTGGTGTATAATGCATACTTTCCCAGTTTCCGCCGTTGCCTAAAGGTTCGTTTTCGACCGTTAAACCCCAAATGTCAATACCCTCTGCTTTGTAAGCATCAATGTATTTTGAAAAGAATAATGCCCACGTGTCGTAGTATTTAGGTAATAATTTTCCAGCTTTCCACGCTTTATTATCTTTCATCCACGGTGGTGCAGTCCAAGGCGAAGAAATAATTTTGAAACCATCTTTTGAAGTTGCCATTGCTTCTTTTATCATCGGAATAATGTCGTCTTTATCTTCTTCTATTGAAAAATTCTCCAATTCCATATCTTCTGCCACTGGCGCGTAGGAGTAATTCGATAATGAAAAATCAGATGAATTGATGTGCGTTCGAGTTAATGAATATTTAGCACCACTTTCACCAAAATAAGCTTCAATAACTTTTTTGCGATTTTCTTTACTGACTTTATTCAAAAGAGAGGCGGTTGATTCGGTGAATGAACCTCCAAATCCTGTGATGGTTTGGTATTTTTCTTTGGGAAGTAATTTAATCGTTTTAGCACTTTCACTATTCGTAAATGCGGTGATTTTGGTGAGTTGATTACCTCTTGCCGAAGTTTCATAGACTTCTACTTTCAATGGCGTTGTTTCTTCAGCGCAGGAGTTGAACATTAAAAGAATAGTTGAAAGAATTATATATGGATTGACTTTTTTCATATTAACTTGATTTTTGAACTACAAAACGGGCAATTTTTTCGCCCTGTCCTAAATCAAGTGAAGTGCTATAAAAGAACCCCGAATGGGGTTTAATTTGAGTAGCCACGGGTTGTAA
>CAKZLT010000173.1 GCA_937127195.1 uncultured Saprospiraceae bacterium | reverse complement strand
GCTAAAACATCAAGCAATCTCTCAGCCGAAGGCGGTCTCTCTTCCCTCAGCGAAGCGATCTCGTAGCCGAAGGCGGTCTAAAAAAAAATAATTATGGAAAAATATTTAGATGTTACGCAGGAGCAACTTATGGCATTCATGGAGTTGCCGATTGATAAGCCTTTGAAAATGTTGAATTTATTGAAATTCAAAGATAAAGTAGAAGGAAGCAATATTTCTGGAGAAGAACAATATAATATATATATGAAAGCTGCAATTCCTTTTATAAAAGAGACGGAAGCAAAAGTGGTCTTTTATGGTTCTGCTCGATTTTCTTTGATTGGGCCTGAGGCTTCTGAATGGGATAAGGTGATTATTGTTTCTTATCCGAGTCGAGCGCATTTCGTGAAAATGGTGACGAATGGAAGTTATCCAGCAGACTTGAGAATTGCTGCTTTGGAGGATTCTAGGCTGATTTTTTGTGAGGAAATTGGTTAGTTTACTTTCCAATAACAACATTATATTCCGCTGGAATATTAACCCCTTGAACCCCATTGGTTAAGCCATATAGAATAACAATTGTTGTTATTATTCCAATTCCTAGAATGATTTTAGATTGTTGATTGGGGGATAATTTAAAGATAGGTTGCTGCATTTTTTGGCTATGAATGGCTGCGATATGACCAAAGAAAGATAATATAGCAAGACTATAATATGGAATGAAAAATAGGTTAATTGGAAAAATATTTAATCCAGCAACTCCAAAATAAAAATTGGTGTCTAGCTCTAGAATAAATCTGCCAGAGAGTACTGCGCCAACATGAATGACAAAGAAAACCGCAAGATAAAGTCCTGATTGTAGTTGTAGTTTTTCAAAAAAAGAAGTAACTGCTTTCCTTTTTGAAAAAAACAATCGAATGCCCGAAATGATTTGAGTCAAAACAGCTAATAATAAAGCGGTCTCAATGATTGGGTTACGATATATTTGGCGCAAAACATCCATCAAATAGATGTGTTGTTCTGCACCAAATAAGCTAATGAAATGATTGAACAAGTGTAGTCCAACAAATACTGAAAGAATAATTCCCGATATATAATGTAGTTTTTTTGTACTCATTTTACTTTTACTTGATTGCCTAATCCCTAAGCTACTTTATTTCATAAATGGTAGCAGTTCCAGATATTTCATTGGCAACGACCAAAAGATTGGTTTTTGTATGACTTTTGTTAGCAGGAATAAACAAAATACCTTCGGGAGCAACATCTATTGCTCCTTTGATAGACTCTTCGAAGCTATGTAAATAATCCACAAAATAAGGAAATTTAGGATTGGTGATATTATAAATGATAATGCCGCTTTGTCGTTCCAAACCAATAAAAGCATAAGTACGCCCATTGATTTGACCAACAGTGATGGCTTCGGGTTCTGAGCCTTTATCATCACTTCTATAATCTATTTTGTCGCTAGTGTTTCCATAATTAAAAAAGTCTGGAAAATTTTTAGCAAAGAAATCTTCAAAATCACCTTTACTATCCCAAACCAATTGACCTTTATCATCCCAAATAGAAAAAGACCGTCCACCATAAGCATAAATTTCATCTACATCGCCATCATTATCAATATCACCAATCACATCTGGCGTGAATGTTTTTAAGCGTCCGAGTTGTGCATTTTCTTTTAATTGGTCTCCATTAGGAAAAGCATCTTTATCCAAATTTAGGTTTTTGAGACGAGTCTCTGAACTGTAACCATCATAATCGCGCGAATCTCCTTCATTGGCAGTCACGAAGTAAGTTTTGCCACTTGCCGTATAAGCTGCAATAGCATCAGGTTGATAAACGCCTTTGACATTCCAATTTTTTAAACGAATGCCGCCATCTTTATCAGAAAAATCAACCCTATTGGCAGGTAGGCTATAATCTTTAAAACCTAAACCCGCATATTGAACAATTTTATCAGCCACCAAATCAACATAAACAATGACATTCGTCTCTTGACAAGTCACTGCGGCTAAAGTAGAATTGGCATTTACAGCAATATATTCAGGTTCTAAATCCTGTGCAGTACTTGCATTTGGAGTGCGGATACTACCTTTTATCGTAGTTGGAGCATTTTTAAAATCAAGTGTTTTGACGTTTTTTTGAGTTAACTTAGGGATGCCAGCACGAATATCAATAATTGAAATTGAGCCTTCTGGGTCATTGGTATAGGCTGCGTTAGGTTCGCCTTCATTGGCAACCAATACTTTTTTGCCGTCGGGAGTTACCGTAATCATATCAGGCAATGCGCCTACTTTGACTTGATTGGCATATTTTCCATTGCTGTCAAAAAAAACTACTTTGCCTGCATTTTGCTTTACATTATCTTCAA
>CAKZLT010000172.1 GCA_937127195.1 uncultured Saprospiraceae bacterium | reverse complement strand
AGCCCGCTACATCACGTTTTTTTCAACTCGTATTCAATCAAAAATAACTCGACAAATGACGAATTTATTTCTTCTCCGTTACTAAATGGCTTTGTTATTTTTAATACATTACCAAGATATTGCTGCGTAATTTTGTAAGCTCCAAATTTTTTTTTAAAAATTGAAAATAGGCTCTTTTCTATTCTCGGATGGAAAATAACGGTTTTTTCTTTTTTTTTATAATAAAATGTTGATTAATTTCAAATCAGACACAATATAATATTTCGCATTATTATTTTTTTTAATATAAAAAATGGTAAACCCCTCGTGTTTAGTACGCTATCAAAACAAAAATTCACTAATTAGATTAAGGCAATTATTTCATTTTTGAATTTTAAAACCATAAATAAATGACAACTTACACAATTCCGTTATTTCCGAATAGTTTGATATATAAAGCTATTCGTGTTGATTATGAAGATACATTCGCTATTGATATTCCTTCAAAGAAAGTAATTCATCCAGAGGATTTAGTGCCTTTGTTTTTTGACGTATTTCCGAGTTGGTTCAAAGTTTTGATGCATTTAAGGGAAACAATTGCCAAAATGATTGGACTCAAAACGGCACACGGAATTGATATTCAAGCACAGTTAGATAATTTTAAAGGTCAAAAAGGTGAGTCAATTGCGCTTTTTCATGTATTTGACCGCTCCGAAGAAGAAATATTAATGGGAGAAACAGAT
Source organism: uncultured Saprospiraceae bacterium (assembly GCA_937127195.1). Lineage (GTDB taxonomy): Bacteria > Bacteroidota > Bacteroidia > Chitinophagales > Saprospiraceae > CAKZLL01. The sequence continues at coordinate 3,109 of CAKZLT010000172.1, read as the reverse complement.
AAACATTTAGATTTTAGGTTATCGTTTTTTTCTAAAATGAAAGAGGCGAATTTATATCAAGTTAGTTTGGCTACCACGGTGCAATACAATGGCTTTTTAGGAAAATTATATTTCTTCTTTGTTAAGCCTTTTCATCGCTTAATTGTGCCAATTATTTTAAAAAAAATAGCAAAGCGATTGGAGAAATAATAGACCAAGTAGCAAAAAAATATAAAAAATATGAAAGGTATAATAATAGGTGGTGGGATAGGTGGTTTGACATTAGGTGTAGCACTTCATCAAGCAGGAATTGATGCAACTGTCTATGAAGCGGCACCCGAAATTAAACCTGTCGGAGCAGGAATTATGTTAGGTACTAATGCGATGCAAGTGATGCAAGCGTTAGGTTTGGAGAAAGAAATCATAGCTGCTGGACAGCCAGTACTCAATGGTGGAATAGCGGATGCGAAAGCTAATATTTTGCAAAATATGCCTTTATCAGCTTTAGAGGCTCATTTTGGAATAGGAACACAAGCGATACATCGTGGACGTTTACAAGCAATACTTATTAATGCTTTGCCTAAAGGCAAATTAGTCATCAACAAAAAGGCAAAAAGTGTTATCAATGGCATTCGACCTCAAGTGACTTTTCAAGATAATACAACTATAGAAGCGGATTTTTTGATTGGCGCAGATGGCATTCATTCGGTGGTTCGAAAAGCGGTTTTTCCTCAAATTAAAGAACGATATGCTGGTCAAACTTGCTGGCGAGGCGTGATAAAGAAGGTTTTACCAGCCGAAAAACGCGCACAAATCAAAGAAATGTGGAGCAAAGAAGGACGGTTTGCAGCTATTCAGATAGCGGAAGACTTGGTGTATTGGTTTGCGGTTCAAAAAACATCAGCTAATGGAAAAGATAATAAAGAAACGCTTCATGATGATTTAATGAAGACTTTTGGACATTTTGATATGGCAAAGGAAATTATTCTAGCTACACCAAAAAATCAAATCATGCGAAATGATTTGTCTGATTTGGAACCAACGAAGGTTTGGCATAAAGGAAATATTGCATTCGTTGGTGATGCGATCCATGCAACTACACCTAATTTGGGACAAGGTGGCGCGCAGGCAATCGAAGATGGTTTGGCTTTGGCGCGTTGCTTCGAAAAGTTTGAAGGTTTGGAAAACATCTTTTCAGAATATGAGCGTTTACGTGTCAAAAAGGCGAATTTTATTATCACTCAATCTCGACTTTTTGGACGAATAGCGCATTGGGATAACTCTTTGGCGATTAGTTGCCGTAATTTTTTATTAAAAAATATGCCTTCAAAGCCATTGATTAAGCAGTATTTGAAGTTGTATGAAGTGAATTATTAAAGTTTTAGTGATTGGTTACTTGTGCAACATCAATGAATTATTTGAAAAGAAATTAGCAATTAAATGACTTTTATTAAACACTTTCGTCAAATTTGTATATATATAATGACTTCTTTGTGAGTTATGGTTTATATTAAAACAACTGATGTTGCACAAAAACACTTTTTCAACATTAGTAAAATAAGCTAAAGCTAAAATACATTCTAAAACTAAAAGTTAAATTCATGTCAATTCAATCAGTACGTTTAGTGTTATTCGTGACACTGCTTTCATTTACAACTAATTCATGTATTGTCAAAGACCCTGTAACGGGTAAAAAAACGGTTACACTCGTCTCTGAAGCACAAGAGCAACAGATGGGAGATTCATACAATCCTCAAGTATTGGCGGAATTTGGAGTCTATGATGATGCAAAAATGCAAGCTTTCATCGAAAGAGAAGGTAAAGCAATGGGGCGTATTTCTCATCGACCACAAATCAATTATCAATTCAAAATAGTTGATTCTCCAGTCGTAAATGCTTTTGCAGTACCTGGTGGATATGTTTATTTTACACGCGGAATTATGGCACATTTTAATAATGAAGCTGAATTTGCGGGTGTTTTGGGGCACGAAATTGGACATATTACAGCTCGTCATTCTGCAAAGCAGCAATCTAAGCAACAGTTGGCACAGGGCTTATTGATAACAGGTTCACTTATGTCAGAAACTATTCGTCAGTACGGGCAAGCAGCTTCTCAAACTTTAGGTTTGTTGTTTATGAAATTTAGTCGTGATAACGAAAGTCAGTCTGATGAATTAGGTGTAGAGTACTCAACAGCAGTTGGTTATGACTCTCACGAGATGGCAAATTTCTTTCAAACTATCAGCCGATTAAGTAGCGCAAGTGGTCAAAGTGTACCAGATTTCATGTCAACACACCCAAATCCAGATAACCGTTTTACACGCGTTCACCAATTATCGGATAATATTCAAACAAAAATTGGAGACAAAAGCAAGCTAAAAGTCAATCGTAAATCTTACTTACAGATGATTGAAGGTTTGGTGTATGGAGAAGATCCACGTCAAGGTTTTGTTGAAAATTGGATGTTTTATCACCCTGATTTGAAGTTTCAATTTCCTGTTCCTACAAATTGGAAGTATCAAAACTCACCGAGTCAATTCGTTATGCAATCAGAAGATGGGAAAGGTGCTATCTTAATGTCAGCAGGTTCTGGAAATTCTTTGCAGGAAGTCAAAACGGCAATGATTAACCAGTACAAATTGACGGAACAAAGCTCTAAAAACCTAAATATTAATGGGTTAACAGCTTTAGAATTTACGGCACTACAAATTCCAGAACAAAAAGAAGGACAAGCCGCACAGCCTAGTTCTAAGTTGTTAGTAACATTGATTGATTACAATGGTTTGATTTATAAATTAATGGGAATAAGTTTATTCTCTTTTCAGTAATCAAGTATTGAATTGTTGACGTTATAATTTTAGAAAGTTCAATTTTCTCAGCAATAGCTTTAAAAACATCAGACTTGTTACCAATCATATATTTATACTGTTCACCAGCGAAGAAATCAGACTGAGATTTCAAATAAACAACTTCAGGTGTTTTACCTTTATGGACAACTTCACCTGCTCTATTCACAATAGAAAAATCTTGACCTGGCGGATCACTCTGAACCTTTACACCATACTCAGACTTACTGAGTCCTGTAGCACAAGACTGCATCATAGCCATAGATCCAATTAACAGCCCTGCC
>CAKZLT010000171.1 GCA_937127195.1 uncultured Saprospiraceae bacterium | reverse complement strand
CGGCGGCAGGATTAAATACACCTGTCGTCGCATTAACTCCATTTCCTGACCAAACACCGCCACGTTGATTGGCAGTTAAAGTTATTGGTGTTGCATTTATACAAATATTTTGGTCTGCACCTGCATTTACAGGAGTTCCATTGGTTACCGTAACCGTTCTAGAATCAGTAGAAAGACAGCCTGTCGTTGAATTAATATAGGTATAAGTTAAAGTGTATGTTCCAACACCACCTGCTGTAACTGTATTAAATATGCCACTAGTGCTATTTGTGATTCCTGTACCTGACCATACTCCTCCTGTTGGTGTGTATCCAGATAAAGTAACATCTCCGACACCGTTACAAAGTACAAAGTCGTTTCCAGCTTCTATACTTGGAACGCCATAAACGGTTATTTGACGGTAAGATATTGTTCCTCCAACGGTATAACTAATCAAATGTTGACCAATACCAGCTACACTTGGATCAAAAGTTCCTGTTGAAGCATTTGTAATCCCAGTTCCTGACCACGTTCCTCCAGTAGGACTTCCTGTAAAAGTAGCAATCCCCGAACTCTGACAAATCGTAGTATCACCTCCTGCATTTACTAAAGATAAAGCCAAAACATTACTTTGCAATGTTAGTAAAGGCGCGCTTGAGTTGGTTACTTGATAAGTAAAATTAGCAGCATCCGCTGAAGTAACATTAGAAAGTAATAATTGGTTAGAAGTCGTTGTTCCTATTGATGTTCCATTCCTAAACCATTCGTAGCTATTATTAGTAACACCAAAATCAATATTAGCTGCTAAATAATAAGGGTCATTTAATCCGACCGTATCTTTTCTAGTATTCTCTACAACCGCTTGCGGTGTATATATATAATCTGTTACTGAGGTATTTTTAATAATATCTTTAAAAGTTAGTTGATTATTTTCAACATGTAATTGCGTTAAATTCTGACTAACCAATGGAGTCAAAAATGCTAGTGCAATAATGCTATTATTGCTTAATCTCAAAGATTGCAGATTAGTCAAGTTATTCATAGATAATGGTATTTCACCTTGCAGATTATTATTGATAAGGTTAATTTGAGTGACTCGACCGCTAGCATCTGTCGTAATTCCAGACCAAGTAGTCATTGCCGTATTTAAGTTCCAAGTAGTTGTCCAGCTCGAACCTGATGTTTCATTATACAAGTCAACTAATATCAAAGAATCACTACATCTTCCTGATATATTGTCCGATAAAGTAATTGAATTGGTTGCTGTACAACTATTCGCGTCTGTAACCGTAACATTATAAGTTCCTGTAATTAAATTCGTTGCTTCTTGTGTTGTTTGATTATTGGTATTACTACTCCAAACATAGCTATAAGCTCCTGTTCCGCCTGTTGGTGTTGCTAAAGCCTTTCCATTATTAATACAAGTTATTTGTTGAGATGCTGCAATTGATACACTTAGGTTTGTAGGTTCTGTTATTGTTTTGCTTGTCGTTTGAGTACAACCATTTGCATCAGTAACTGTAACAGAATAGGTATTGGCACTCAATCCTGTTGGGTCTTCATTCGTGCCAGCTCCGTTGTTCCAAGCATAAGTATAAGCGCCCGTTCCGCCCGATGCACTTAAATTAATTGAGCCTGTCGAAGCGCCATTACAATCAACATTCGTTGAAACCGTATTTAATACAATTGCCGCTGGTTCTGTTATTGTTCCGCCTGTATTGGCAGTACAGCCATTGGCATCTGTGATAGTTACATTATATGTGCCTGCTGTCAAATTTGAAGCATCTTGATTCGTGCCAGCTCCATTATTCCAAGCATAAGTATAAGCGCCCGTTCCGCCTAAGACTGTCAAATTTAGAAATCCCGTAGCATCTCCATTACATTGTGGATTTGATGGCACTAAACCAAATCCTATTGCTGTTGGTTCTGTTATTGTTGCACTTGTTGTTTTGGTACAACCATTAGCATCTGTAACTGTAACATTATAAATTCCAACACCTAAATTTGCAGGATCTTGATTCGTTCCAGCTCCATTATCCCAAGTATAAGTATAAGCTCCCGTTCCGCCTGAGACACTTAAATTTATTGAACCTGTCGAAGCACCATTACAATCAACATTTGTTACAGAAGTCCCTAATGTCATAGGAACACAATTCGCATTTAAAGTAATTGCTCTTCTATATAAGGTTAAACCTGTTGAAGTGCTACTCGTTACTTGAACATGATAAACACCAGTATCTGATAATGCAAAACTCGGAAACGTTCTTGTATAAGTTGTCAAAGAAACATCTGCAACACCATTTTTATACCATTGATAAGTATTAGTACCTACGTTTTCATCTATTTCCAAATCCAATGTTAAAGCTGCTCCTACATCTATTGCAAATGTAGTATCTACTCCAAAACTATCTTGAGGAGAATAAGTATAAGTCGTTGCACCGTTACCGTTAATATCGTCAAAAGTTAGATGATTACCACTTACATCTAAAGTAGCCAAAACTGGCGTACTCAAAACCTCTATACTATCTAAATCATTGTTTTGAAGTTTGATGGTAGTTAGATTTTCACATCCTAGAAGAGTAGGCATGGTTCCTACGAAACTATTAGCATCTAATTCTAATCTAGTTAAGGCTGTTAAATTAGTAAAACTTGGTATTGTACCAGATAAGCTATTATTATCTAAAAGTAGCCATTCTAAAGTTGTTTGTGTAAATAGAGGTACGCTTCCTGTTAACGAATTATCATTTAAAGCAAGGCGGATTAAATTTGGAAAGTTCAAAAAATTACTAGGAATTGTTCCTGTTAATCCGCAATTATTAAAATAAACATACCGAAGGTCAGTTATATTAGAAAAATTTGGAATTGTTCCTCCCAATGAACTATTATTGTCAAAACTAATAAAATTGATTTTAGTTGCTATTAAAAAATCAGGTATTCCCCCTGTCAAATTATTACTTCCTACTTCCAAAACTTGTAATGTATCTAAGTTCAAGTCACTTGGAATAGAACCTGTCAAATTATTACTAGATAAAATAATATCCGTCACCCTTTCATTTCCTACAGTAATTCCATTCCAGGTGTCTATTGTATTTGATGTCAACCAATTGGTATTATTAGTCCAACTAGCCCCATTTGTAGCATTATAAAAAACAACCAATGCTAATGAATCTCTATCTCGGCTAGACTCTCCATTATCATAAGACCCCAAATCTGGTGCATTATAGCGATTTCCGCCACATATATCCGTTGTCGGAATATTTCCAGTTGTAGTTCCCATATTAGCCGCAGGGCTATAAATAGAAATAGGAATATAGGTCTGTCCATTAGAACAAGTGCTTTTTGTATCAAATATCGGATCGGCGGTAATCATTGCCGTTGGACAAGTTCCTGAGTTACTTGCACAATCTTCAATTAAATTATTAGTATTTACATTAACACTACCCTCTTCGACATATAAATCATTTCCAGTACCTGTCGCTGTGTTGTCAGCAATGATTGTATTCGTTATATTAGTCTGTCCACTATTATTTATTAAACGAAGACCACCTCCATTATTACCTGAACTATTATTAGAAATTGTACAATTAATAATTGTAATATCATTATCATTATCATTAGCATAGTGATTATGTCAGCATGCTGATGTTTAGCATTTAGCGCAAAGCACCAGTGCACCCAAGTATAGCTTTAGTCCTGCTGCAGATTTATAAAGGCCGCTTTCTGAATGCTCAGACAACTTCAAAAACTTTTTTTAATTCACACAATTTATCAGTGCTAATGGTGATGAGGGGTCTCTTCCTTTATTGGTCATGCCTTCCTGTACTCAATGGAAGATGTGGTCTTGTGGCT
>CAKZLT010000170.1 GCA_937127195.1 uncultured Saprospiraceae bacterium | reverse complement strand
TACACGAATATTTTTTAAAGAAATAGAGCAGAAAAAAGACGAGTTAGAATACGGGATTACTTTTGCTCATGTACTTATTAGGCGAATTTTTTACTTCCTTTCTTTTGTTAAGTCAGATTAGGATTTTCAATAATAAGTAAATTATGATAAATATAGTTGATTTACGAAAGGCTAACAAAGATTTTTAGGAAACATCTTTATTTTTTTTAAAAAATGGGCAGTTGAAATATAAAAAAGGCTATTTAAGGCGAGATGTGTATCTAGAAAAAAGAAAAGCCTTCTAGTAATAGAAAGCTTTCTTACATTCAAATAATTCAAATAAAATTTATGATTACGTTACGTTACGTTACGTTTTGTATCTTATCTATAATAGAAAAAGCTATTAATATTCTTCTTCCATTACATAGGATTCTTCTTCTTGTGGTTTGGCATTAGCCTTGACTAAGCCCATTGTGATAAAGCCAACTCCCATTCCTCCAAACAAGCCAAAAGGAACATTTCCGAACAAGAAGCCTAATGCCATTCCGATAAACATACATCCAACGAAGATTAAACCTGATGCCTGTTCTTTAGCTGATTTCTTTTTCATTATTTTATTTTTATTTTATAAATAAGTGATTGATATACTGTAATTTGTAAAATAGATTTTTAAAAATTAGGTTTTCTCGACGAGTTATTTTTTTTATTCGATGAATGCTGTTTTTTAGAAAGAAAGTCAACCGTAGTTATTCTTTTACGGTCATAGCTTTCTTTTTTTTGCCATAAATGGTAAAACCAAAATGAAAATTGATATAAGTTAAAGAACGATTTTGATATTCACTAAAACTCAATCTTGACCAATTGTGAGGATAAATCATAGCACTTGCGCCCACAGTCATTGCTTTTGTAAATTGAATAGTGACTTCTTGACGAAAATAATAACCAGGCATATATTCCTCTATCCACCAAAGTTCATTTTCTGTTTCTACAGTTAATTGAGAAAAACCAATTTCTGGCTTCAAAATAATTCCATTAACAGCATATCGGTATTGTAAACCATAACCATGACTAACGATAGATAAATCAGGTAAATGAATAGCATCCAAATGAAAACCAATTCCAAAACCTAGTTTGTCTTTATGTTGAAAACCAATTCCAAGGTTAAAATTTGCCATCATAATAGAATTGAATGAAGGCATCATCATGAATTGCAAATCGCTGTAAATGTGATTGTTAGCACGGTTTTGTGCTTGAATGTTTTGAATATTGGAAGTGAAAATTAGAAATGTAGTAACTAAAATGAGTAAAGTTTTTTTCATTGTCTCGTTTTATGTTTTAAAAGTTATTACTCATAATACAAAAACAATGATAACCTTTATTGAGAAGTAGAGGCGGAAAGTTCTTTTTTTAAAAAATATTACCCAAAAAATCAACCGTTCCTTCGTCCCATTGTTTCGTTCCGATAGGTTTGACCATTAGACAATCAGATAATTTGCGATGAGCAATTCCTAAGGTTTGACTATTCCGAATCATGAGCCATTTTCCTGGATTATCCACCATAATAAAGCCTTGTTCGAGATAGAAAGAGTGTGCATCCGAAATCAAAATCATAAAGTCAATATTAGAAATTTCGGCAAGTGATTCGAGTTGTTTGAGAATATTAGAACCTATTTGCATCGACTGAAAAGCAGCATCAACACACAAATCTACAATACCGAAAACGCGTAATTCAACACCATTCAAAGATATAATTCTATATACAACTCCCAAATGTCCAATCAATTCGTCGCCGTACCAAGCCAAATATCTAAAGCTAGGAATTTGATTAAAATAACTTTTATTGATAGGATAATCAGGGAAAGATGATTGCAATAGAAGACCAATCCTTTCGTGTAGAAAAGTCGGAATCCGATATTCTTCCATTTGCTCTATTACGAATTCTTTACGATTCAAGACAGTTTTTGATTTAGTTCTTTGAATGCTATTTATCTTCATTCGTTGTTTCTTCTGTTTTTGAGGACTTCACCAAAGCTTTTTGTAAAGCCTCATGTAATTTTGCATTATCTATATGATAATATAGTTTTCCACCCTTCGCGGTTGATATTTTTCCTGTTTCTTCAGATACAATAATAACAAAAGCATCAGACTTTTCGGTAATTCCGACTGCTGCACGATGTCTCAAACCTGCCGTTTCGGGTAATTCTTTGCTATCCGAGACAGGAAGGACGCTTCCCGCCGAGTATATTTTATAATTAGAAATAATCATCGCCCCATCGTGCAATGGACTTTCTTTGTGAAAAATGCTCTCAATTAATCGGCTAGAAATATTAGAATCCAATAAAACACCGCTTTCATCTAAACCGTATAAAGCTGGACTTTCCGTAAAAACGATTAATGCGCCTGTATTTGTACTTGCGAGTTTTTCGGAGGCGTTGATGAATTTATTAATGATTTTGTTCAAAGAGTGTTCATAATTATCAAAATCATCAATTCCTAATATTTGCTTTAAAATACTGGAACGCCCTTTTAAAAAATTTCTACCTAAGAAAATCAAAAAACGCCTAATTTCGGGTTGGAATACAACAATCAAAACAATAAAACCAAAATTGGCTACTCCTCCCAAAATACCACTCAAAAGGCTCATTTCGGCAGCATTCACTAACCAATAAATGACCGTTAAAATGACTGCGCCAATCAAGATATTGAATGCCAGACTTCCTTTTGATAATTTATATAATACAAAAAATAGGTATCCGACGATTAGAATGTCTAGAGCATCCCAAATCGAAATCGTCAAAAAACCTATTTTAAATAATAAGATTAAATCCATTGAATAATAATGAAAAGCTTTTATAGAAATGGGAGAACTTTGCCGTCAGGCAGGTGTTATAGCACTAAAAGCTTCACGCCTAGTCTCGCTTCTCGCAGCCGTCAAGCGGTCTCGCCTCCGATTTCTAGATTAATAACAAAAGCTATTGATAAAAAATGTTACTACTTTTTATATTAGGAGTCTAAGAATAATACAATGATAAAAAAGAAAGCAGGTAATTTTAGTATAAAAATGATTTATGTTAAAGTTATTCGGTTATAATGTGCTAGATATAGCAAGAATGTGGCAGTTATTAAATACATTATTTTTATTTATAACTAAATCTTTCTTTTTTCGTTAAAAAAAAAGTTACTAGTAGAAGAGTTAATTACATAATTGGATAATTTTGTTTTTTTGTGATTTAGCAAATTATAAAACAAGCTATTGATAAAGCAACAAATATGTTATAGCCTCTTTGATTAATATATATAATTATATTATTTATTTCAATAGAAGAGGCTATAACATATTATTTGATTTTTTATAAAAAAAACTTTTAATTTGTATAAATGATAAATGTATGACAATCTGTTATTTAGTGATTGTTGTATAATTTTTATTAAAAAGAAGGATTTGTTAATAAATGAGCTATAAACGGTATAAAATATGTAGAATATCTGTTGGTATCATTTAGTAACTATTCTGAAAATAAAGGAGAAAAACGCTTTTAAGGATATTTATTCTATCATTTTTTGAGTTCTTACTTCTTAGAAAAAAAACTATCATGCGCTTAAAGTATATATATCTAGTATTTTTAATAGTGAATATTGCTGTTATTCAACAAGCAACCGCCCAGATAAAGGTCACTAACGAGGATGGAGACAAAATCATTTTGATGGCTGACGGGACTTGGAAGTACGCAGATGCGAGTAAACAAGCAACTGCCAGCAATGATGTAAAAGCGAAGCAGAAATCTGGATCTGCTAAAGTTAATAAGAAAAAATTGACTAAGGCTGAGAAGAAAAAACTTGAAAAAATTGAAGCAGATAAAAAAAGAAGTGAAAAAATTCGTAAAAAATTAGCGAAACAAAGAGAAAGAAAAGCCAAAGAAGAAGCTAAAAAAAGAGCCAAAGAAGAGAAGAAAAAAGCTAAATTAGCTGCTAAAGCAGCAAAGAAAAATAAATCTAAAAAGGGAAAAACAGCTAAAGGTAAGTCTAGTAAAAAGCCTAAGAAAGGAAAGAAAGGAAAGAAAGGAAAAAATAATAAACGATTAGCTGATAGTAATAAGAAAGGAGTTAAAAAACCATCTAAAAAATTACAGGCAAAATTAATTAAACAACAGTTTAAACCATTCAAAAAGGTTAGAATTGTAGAATATCAGGATGATTGTAGCTATTCTATGAATGAGGTAGATGAATTTACTCGGAAGAGAAAAATATCAACTAAGTCAAAATTCTTTTTTGGTTATACGCATCCGAGATTGCAAGAGTTTTTGAGAGGAGAGCATTACTTGACTTGCGAAGGCTATATGTCTCAGGTAGGTTCTTTGAAATCTTTAAATCTGAAATTCACGATTGATTCTCCTACGGCTCAAGATGATTATGGGAATATTTTGGAAGGTAGTCGATTGTTGGTGAGTTTGTTGGATGGTACAGTAATTACACTCGTTAGCGCAGAGCAGGATGGAGGTCGAATTGACCGATCTAAACAACAAACAATTTATAAGACTTTTTTCATCGTTGACTCTAGTTCAGAAAAGAAATTAAAGAAATCTGAAATCAGTCAAGTGCGTATGGTTTGGACAAAAGGTTACGAAAATTACGATATTTATGAGGTTGATTTTATTATCAATGCTTTGAAATGTTTGAATAAAGTGGATTAATATTAAGGAAATCGAGAATTATTATAGCGTTGATTATTTATAGATTATTCGTATTTTTACAAAATGGATGAATGCTTTTGAGTGTTCATCCATTTTTTATAACTGAATATTAAAGAAATTATAAAGCGCATCATTCGCTTTTGAAATCATATAATGAGAATGAAAAACGAACAACCAACTACTTTGACTGTATTAGGTTTGCATTTGCCGACCGACCCGCGCTGGGTCAATTTGGCAGAAATCAGCCTTGAAGATATATTAACTGACCATGCTTATTGTGAACAAAAAGCAACTACGGCTTGTATTTCTCTTATTCAACAATATCCCGAAAAAGAAGAATTGGTCAGAGAACTTTCTCCAATTGTAACCGAAGAATGGGGGCATTTTAGATTAGTAATCAAAGAACTAGAAAAAAGAAACCTAAAACTCGGAGACCAAAGAAGGGATGAATATGTGAACGCTTTAATTAAGTTTCAGAAAAAAGGAGGAAGCCGAGAGGATAGACTTTTAGAAAAACTGCTGACTTGTGCTTTGATTGAAGCTCGAAGCTGTGAACGTTTTCGATTACTTTCTTTGAATATCGCAGAAGACGAACTCAAAGAGTTTTATCGGAAATTCATGGTTGCCGAAGCAGGACATTATCGTTTGTTTTTGGATTTGGCGAAAACATATATAGACGAAAAAAGAGTTCGCGCACGTTGGAAAGAATACTTAGAAGCAGAAGTCGAAATCATGGATAAATTGGAGATTCGCGGAGATAGAATACATTAATCTTTAATGAATAGCAGAAAAAGCTACCGCTGTTTACTCTTTTTAGATGTAACAGCGGTAGCTTTCTATTTTACTCTTTAATTTTATAAAACAAAATAATACTTGAGAAAATTAACGTAATTATATTAGCCAATATCAGTGGTAAATCGTTTTTTAGAAGCCCATAAACGAGCCAAAGAGCAATTCCAATGACAAACATTAAATACATAGGTAGCGAAATACTTTTTGTGTCTTTCGTTTTGATGACCTGAATAGCTTGTGGTAAAAAACTAAGTGAAGTCAGAATAGCGGCAAGATTCCCTAACCAAAAAGTAGTATCCATATTTTTATTTTTGAAAAAATTTAACCTCCAAAAAAAATCAAATTACTCTTTATCTAATTTTATTTCTAATTTTCCAGCTCCTAAACCTCGAAAAGCGACTAAACCATAAATTGTTTCTCCTGGTTGAATGCTTTTGTTCATAAGATCATCTTCTATAAAGTTATTTTTGAATTTAGAATTGCTATTAGCTGCTGCTGCGATATTTCCTACTCCTATTGCAGCACCTATCGGAATAGTAGCATCTAGAGAAGGTGTATTAACGTCCAAAAAAAGTAGTGAATAAAATAAATAGAAACCTATATTCTTTTGACGAAGAATATCTACTACTTCATAAACATCCATAGGGGAAACTTTTTTGCCTCCCGCCTGAAACTGAACATCTCTTTTGACATTAATTACTTCATCAGTATTATTTTTTACCTTGACCGCAATTATGTCAATACCATATTTATATCCTTTTTTGGCGTAATACTTATTGCCCGTTATAGCAAACACACTTGTTTGGTAATCGTAAGCTACTTCAGCTTTTTTATCAGTGTCGTCATAATTAAAGTTTCGTGGGTCAACTGATTTATAAATAGCTGCACAGCTACTCATCAAAACGACCGATAGTAGTAGAATTAGGTTTTTCATATTTTTTAAATGTTATAAAAAAATTGCAATTTTTTTATAAAAAACAAGAAAACTACCAAGATATTAGTTATATCAATGATTATTTTGAATAAAATGCTGATATTGCTTCAATCAATCAAAAGAAATATTTACCTTAAAAGAAGCAAGTTTTATGTTTTTTATGTTATAAAAAAGCCATTATAAAAGTCAGTAACTCAAATAATGGCTTTCCTTAAAGCTAATATAGTAAAATATCTAAAAAAAGACAAATAGTTGCTTTTATTCTCCAACAGGAGCTAGCTTTACTTTCAAACCATCTAGCTTATTAGCCAATCGAATTTGGCAACCCAAACGGCTATTATCTTCCACAAAGAAAGCTTGGTCGAGCATATCCTCTTCGTCATCAGAAGCTTCATGCAAGTCATGGTCACTCAAAACGTAGATATGACAACTTGCACACAAAGCCATTCCACCACAAGTTCCTTCGACAGGTAATTCGTACGATTTGCAAAGCTCCATCATGTTCATATTCATGTCCGTAGGAGCATCCAAAACGTGTTCTTTATCTTCCCTGTCAATTACCGTGACTTTTATTGTATTGTCCATTTCTGTTATTTATTTTGGTTCTTTTTTTATAAAAAAATACACTAAAAACCATTCACACCATTAACGGTAGTATATTTAAAAGAAGCCTTTTTATCAGGATAAACCAATTTGAAAGCGGATTGAACCATCAAAGTCGCTTCATGAAAGCCACAAAGAATTAACTTCAACTTACCAGGATAAGTATTCACATCACCAATCGCAAAAATCCCAGGAACATTCGTAGCATAATCCAACGTGTTATCTACAACGATGGCATTTTTGACAATCTCCAATCCCCAATCTCCAATCGGGCCTAATTTTGGAGTCAATCCAAATAAAGGAACAAAATGGTCAGTTTCCTTTCTGATTTCGCCCTCTTTTTTGGTTTTGATAACGACTTCACTCAAGCGACCTTCGCCACCCAAACCAACGATTTGAGCATTGGTTACCAAAGAGATTTTACCACTTTCTGCCAATTCAGCCACCTTTTCGACAGAGTCAAGTGCGCCTCTGAAGCTCGTTCTACGATGCACTAACACTACTTCTTTGGCTATATCAGCCAAGAAAATAGTCCAATCCAGAGCAGAATCGCCACCTCCAGCAATAACTACACGCTTATCTCTATATAATTCTGGTTCACGAATCATATATTCAACACCTTTATCTTCGTAATCCGCCAAATTAGAAATAGGTGGTTTTCGTGGTTCAAAACTTCCCAAACCACCAGCAATCGCAATCGCAGGTGCAACGACTTCCGTTCCTTTGATAGTAGTCACTTTGAAGCGACCATCTTCCAATTTTTCGTAAGTTTCGGCACGTTCTCCTAGCGTAAACCCAGGTTTGAACGGCTCAATTTGTTTCATTAGATTATCAATCAGGTCACCAGCCAAAATATCTGGAAAACCAGGAATATCATAAATTGGCTTTTTAGGATAAATCTCCGTTAATTGACCGCCAGGTTGTGGCAAAGCATCAATTAAATGACATCTTAATTTTAATAACCCAGCTTCAAATACTGTAAATAATCCAACTGGTCCCGCTCCGATGATAATTATATCTGTCTCTATCATATTTAGTGTATCCTGCTATTTGCATTTTTTTATAAAAAACAAACAGCGTTCATATTTTTCTTAAAAAGCAAATCTTTTTATTGATTTTGAAAATCAGTGACTTACGATGCAAGGTAATATTTTTGTTTTTTTTAAAAATTAAAAACGCTTAATATTTTCAATGACTTTTATCAATAAAGTAATCTAATAGTTTTATCAAAATATTTTACATAAATAAAAATGCAAAAATAGCTGTTTTTGTTTATTTATTTGAATGCTTCTTTATTGCTCACTTTCAAAAGAGGGAAGTATTTCAAATTTCCTTCATTCTTATTCTTATCATTTAGAACAATTCCTTGGTAGTTTCTTATTTTTACAAAAAACAATGAATACTATTTTCAAATTCATTGTTTTTTATTATATATTCAAATGAAAAATACAAATAGTAGAAGCTATTTGTAGAAGAAATCCGCGTTTAAGAAAGGGAATCAATATGAAGCAATCGAACTTT
Organism: uncultured Saprospiraceae bacterium; assembly: GCA_937127195.1. GTDB lineage: Bacteria > Bacteroidota > Bacteroidia > Chitinophagales > Saprospiraceae > CAKZLL01. The sequence goes on along the minus strand of CAKZLT010000170.1, from coordinate 3,873 downwards.
TACATTTACTTATTAGTCATTTTGGTCAGTTTTGGCTGTGGTTCAAATCAAGTCGTTTTACCAGAAACGACTACAGAGTATAGTTTGAACAATACTACAATTCAAGAAATTTTTGACTTGCAAGACAGAAGAATGTCTAAAGATTTGTTAGTCAATTTTAATCATAAAGACGCAACTTATCGCTATATAACAACTATGGCATTCGCTTCTATTCAGGATACGACACAGGAAGTTATTGATAGATTGGGAGAAATGACGAATGATGAAGATGAGGAAGTTCGATATGCGGCTATTTACGCGCTTGGGCAATCGGGACATGAGAGAGCCGTTGAGCCATTGGTCAAAGCATTCAAAAATGATTTGTCAACAGCAAGTAATCGTTGGAATGCCATGGTTTTGGAAAGTATAGGAAAGTGCGGAACGAAGCAAGATTTGGCTTATTTGCTTAAGCCTCAAAAATATACACAACAAGATACTTTTCTTTTTGAAGGTCAATCGGCTGGTATTTATAGGTTTGCATTGAGAGGATTAACAAGCGAAAAAGGAACAAGAAAAATGGTCAATTTCGTTAGTAACAAAAGTTATTCTGTCAATACGCGTCGAATGGGAGCGCATTATTTGGGGAGAGTGCGCGACATTGATTTGACGGAATATAAGCCTAAAATTCTTAAAGCTATTGAGACGGAAAAGGATGATTATACTAAAATGGCATTGGTTAATTCTGTTAAAAGTATAACAGATGAAGATTCTACGGCTTTGAAAGTATTGAAAAAGCAATTTACAAAATCACTGGATTATCGAGTTAAAATTAATATCATGCGCGCCCTAGCTCGATATGATTACCCTGCGGTTCGCCCTATTTTTATGAGTGCTTTAAAAAATAAGAACGAACAAGTTCGCATTCATGCGGCAGAATATTTTCGTAAAAATGCCTTTAGGCCAGATGTAGAATTATATTATGAAATGGGTTCGGATAGTACTTCTACGGACTGGCGATTGAAGTTAAATATGCTTGGTGCAGCATTGGCGAATGTTAGTTATACCAAAGCTGCTTTGAGGAAAGCTATCAATGAAAATATTCGTTCGATTTATTTGGAAAGCAAAAATCCTTATGAAAAAGGCTTAGCATTAGAGGCTTCTGCGGGGTTTGCAGGTAATTATAAGTTTTTGATGGATGAAGCTTTAAACAAAGAAAACCATTCAAATGTGAGAACAAAAGCCCTTGAAGGGTTGGTTACTATTCGAAAGAATCCAAGATTAGCGGCTATTTTCGGAGAATATTATTTTGGAGTAGCTTCTCAAATCAAAAAGACATTCAAAAATGCGATTATTGATGGAGATGTTGGATTGATTTCGGTAGCTTCTGGTGCTATTCGTAATCCTGATTTTCGTTATAAGGCTTCTTTCAAATACGATAATGAATTTTTGAAAACAGCACAAGAAAAACTCAAATTGCCTAAGGAAACGGAGGCATTTTATGATTTACAAAAAACAATTGATTATTTGATGGATGTAGAATCGCCTCAAGTAAAACTACCAGAATTCAATCATCCTATCAACTGGGGAACACTTAAAGACGTAGGCCCAAACACTTTCGCAACCGTAGAAACGGATAAAGGAGAAGTTATTTTGGAGTTTTATCATAAATTATCACCTGCTTCGGTTGGTAATTTTATCAAATTGGCGAGAGATGGTTTTTTTGATGGAAAGAGTTTTCATAGAGTTGTTGGTAACTTTGTAGCGCAAGGTGGCTGCCCGCGCGGAGATGGCTATGGAGGCTTGGATTATTCATTGCGTTCTGAGTTGAGTACAGTTAAATATGACAATGAAGGTTATGTTGGAATGGCATCAGCAGGAAAAGATACGGAAGGTGTTCAGTTCTTTATCACGCATTCACCGACTCCGCATTTGGATGGAAAATATACAATATTTGCGAAAGTTACCGAAGGAATGGATGTGGTGCATGAGCTAATGGTTGGCGATAAAATCAAAAGTATCACGATTAAAAATGATATTCCACAGGTGGTTAAGTAATACTTGAATGGTCGAACAGAGAAGTGTTGATGCTTCTCTGTTTGGTTATTATTAGAAATTTTATAGGTGTATAACAAATTGTCGCATATTAGATTTACTCGGTCAAGCCTCGTGAGAGAAGTTGCGAAATCTTAAAGATTTGGCAAATCTGTTTCATGCAGCCCATTTGCCAAATCTTCAAGATTTCGCAAATGTTCTTTTTTACCATTACGACAATTTGTTATACACCCAATTCTATCTAAATAATTTATATACGAAAAGACAGTGAAATAAAGTTAGAAAACATAATTAATAAAGTGAAATATAAAAGTATTGCGGACAAAATAATTGGGTTAAAAAATGCAGATTTGAAGCTTCGAGATAAACTTATTCAAAATGGACAACTTGGAAAAGGATATAACGAAGAGATGAAGCAATTGCATAACCGTAATGCGGAAATTTTAAATGAAATAATAGATAAAATAGGTTATCCAACAATTGATAAGGTAGGTGAAGAGGCTAATGAAGCAGCTTGGCTGATAATACAACACTCAATCGGGCAACCTCATTTTATGAGGAAATGTGTTAAGTTATTAGAACGTGCGGTTATTGAAAATAAGAGAAATACAATAAATTTAGCTTATTTAACTGACCGAATAGCATCATTTGAAGGAAAGCCACAACTCTATGGGACTCAATTTGACTGGAATGAAAATGGAGAATTAAGCCCAAACCGTTTTGATGATTTAACCAAAGTAAATCAAAGAAGAAAATCTATTGGGCTGAATACACTTGAAGAACAGACCGAAATTATAAGAAGAAGAGCTAAGGATGAGAATCAAGTAGCACCGATAGATTTTGAAAAAAGAAAGAAGGAAGTTGAAGAATGGAAAAAATCAGTAGGTTGGAAAAAATAAAGCAATTTAGAACTGATAAATGGAAAAATCATAGGTGATTATATTTTATATTTGGATGAAGTTGTAATAATGGTTTTCAACGTCCCGCAATAATGACGGTGACAATTGTTGCTTTTGTTCTGTGCCATTTTATTTTCAAAATATTTGCATTTGTTTACTTTCTACTGGTTTTAAATATTTTTCATTAAAATCTCTTAATACATCTTTATTTAATTCATTGCTATCTAGCCAATCATTGTTCTGAATATATTTTTTAGCTGTTTGTGCCAAATCAATTCGCATTAATATATCTTTCGTAATAGAACGCTTTGCATCTTTGAAAATAATAGAAACTAAAAAATCTTGAACTAACGAACTATTTAACAATTTTTGAGCGATTTGAGCATCTTTTAGATTGTCAAAACCTATAAAATAACAAGTATCATCTAGCATCAATGGCTTATCATTTTCTGGTAAAACCAAAGAAAAAATAGTTCTTTTATACATTCCTGCAATAGCAACTTTATATTTAGCAAAAGAATATTCTCCAATTCCAAAAATTGAAAAAGGTGGCTTGCCCTTATATATTTTTGATTTCCTTTTATCAAATGCAGTTCTATTTTTATCTAAATATGTAAAGGTTTTAGGATGATTTCTCTTAATAAAACTGGTATCTTGACCAACTTTTTTTTGAGTAATAATCGTTGTTTTTCTGTAAGAATTAATAAGTTCATTTTTCAAATCCGAACTTTTTAATAATCCGTATAGTAAATCTTTTTCTAAAACAACTTCCTCTTTTAATCCATTAATAAAATGCCCATTAACACGATTTAATTCCATAATTTTGGAACAATCGTGCTTTACACCTTGTCGCCAAACAAAAGAACATTTACCATCAATTGCTTTTACTTTCTGGTATTTTTCGACTGAATGAACGAATTTTTCTTCGTACCAACCAAAAGTA
>CAKZLT010000169.1 GCA_937127195.1 uncultured Saprospiraceae bacterium | reverse complement strand
GATTAACGCCACATTAATTAAAAAAAAATGAAAATTATGATATATGAAATCAGTATTTAATTAGTGCTAAAGTGCCGCTAACTTCTTGATTGTCAGTTTTTAATGTTGGTTTAAATGTTTTTATAAAATAGTTGTGAAACGTTCCCGTTCGTTGGTTGTATGCTCTTATTGGTTTTGTAGTATCTAAGTTTTGTAAAATACGATTAGGTATTGCGGCGGTTGTACTAATTGGTTTTGCCTTTTTTAATACTTCATTCCACTTTTGCCAATGTGATTTATAGATACCTTTTTGTCCATTTAACCGCAATGAACGGTTAAATGTATCATTATAACTAGAATCGTATTCGTAGTTATTTGCATAAGGTAGTTTTTGATTTTGATATGGTGACAGTTGATGAGATAAGCCGCGATAAATTACGACTCTTAGACCTGTTTCGTTTACTCGTTCGGATTGTGTAACCTCTTGATTAATTGTTAAATGTAGCATATCATTTACAAAAACACCATATTCTTTTTTTGATAGTAAAAGAGGTGAAAGATTGATTTTTATTTCCTGTCCAGTTTCTTTTTGGTCTCTTAAATCTGCTGCTGAAAGTGGAGACCATGACAGGGTATTGCTTCCCCGAAAATTTATTAATTGAAAATAATAATTAGTTGTCAAACCTAAATATACATCGCTTTGGACTGCGTTTGCTGGCGCTGCATAACTTGGTGTATGTTCTGTATATTCATTTGATATATTTTTTAATTTGTCGTTATCAGTGGCAAAAGAGTCGTGTTCTGTTAGAAAGCTTAATGATACGCCTTCAAAATTATAATCTGTTTCTATGTCATAATCTAAACTTAGGTATTCGCTCCAATCTTCGGGCGTTTGGTCGGTTAGGGTGTCGAATTGTATAAAAGTAGCGATTTTGTTAATGTTGTCAATTTTAAAAGTTCCGCCAAAAAGCTTACAAAATTCTTTTAATAATGTTGCTTGGCTTGTGCTGCTTGGTAAATGTTGACGAATATTCAATGGTAAATAGTTTGGATCTATTGTTTCCGCTTGATCCGCTGGTTTTTCATTGTTGCTTATCATTCGATTATTATACAAGCATAATTCTTTGTATTCAGGATCATTAAAAAAATCAATATTTAAAGTATAGTCTAAGTCTTTGAATATTTGATTGATAACAACACTTAACAAAGGTTGTGGTGAAAAATATCTAATATCTGACCCATTCCAAAAATTTATGGTTTCTACTTTTTCGTACTCAATTCTTTGCGCGCTCGTTTCGTCTTGAAATTTTAACGCATCAGGGTTATAAATTCTAAAAACTCGATAAGGCAAAGAAGAGTCGGTAATAGGCGCGGTTTGTGGATTTTGTATCGTTGTTAAATCTTCAAAATTTAGTTCTGATAATTGTTTTGTTTTTAGTTCTTGTAATGCTGCGATGTCGGCAAATAATTGAATTTTTATTTTTTTGTTGGAGGCTACTTTTACAGTCAATAAAGCATTAGTAAAAAGATTATGATCTATAAAAATTTTAGCACTTAACTTGCTGTTGAAATTATTTGTATTTGACAATAAACTAGGATAACCCAACGCGCGGCGGTTGCGGTCGGTGTCGTTTATTTCGGTTGGTATGCTGTATGTTCCTGGGATAAAATTAAAGTCACCCCCAAAATAAATTGGTGACTGAATAACTAGACCAAAACTAAAGTTATTAGGAAGATCTAAAAATATATTATTTGTTTGAATTGCTATCATTTTATTTTATGTTTAGTCGTTGTTAGTTTGTTGTTGTCTTCTTAATATTTCGCGTTGAACGGTTTCCATTTTATTTTTTATCAAATAGGTCAAAACGTCTATAAATCGCCCGTTCATTAATTCCGTTAAATTGCCAAAAATACCCCGTTCGGCTAAGTCTAAAAAAATGCCATTCCAACCAAAATTTATTCCGATTTCTTCGGTATCTTCATCGGTTGGGTCGTTGGTCATATCTTGTTTTTCTAATAGATCATAAACGCTTGTTTTGATGAATAAAAACCGCCTGACTATGTAATCTTTTTGAGCGTTATTGAGTTTAGAAACTAGATTTGATCTTTTTTTGACTTGTAATAATGATGTAACAGATTTATCATTTACGAATGACAAAGCACCAATTAAATGATTAATTTGCTTTGTTCTTTTTTTGTCCGATCCTTCAAAAATTTGTTTTAAATGATGATCCGCGTAAATGAATTGCCTACAGGTAATATCTGACAAATCCGATTTTACAAAACCAATTTTTCTAAAATTATTAATAGTCGAATGATCGAATAATGATTCATTAAAAACGTCAATCAATGATCTAACTTGATGCTGTATGTAAGTCGGCAAATTTTTATATTTTTCAATAGTCATGTCACTGACCAAAAGCAAAACTTTTAGATATTCATTTTTATGAATATGATCTAAAACTTTTAATACTTTCTTTTGGTCCAACTCTGACCACTTAGTAATAATTTGAATTTTTATCGCCTGTACTTTTTCCATTATTATTTTTTATAAACCGCCTAAATTATCGTTGTTTTCGCCTTCGCTCAAAATATCGGTCAATTGTTCATAAGTAAAATAACCTCTAATTTCCTTCGGAAAAGTGGAAAATATATCTATTAAAATATCCATTTTTTCAGCAACTAAATTATTATCAATCCTATTTTCACCCAATGGCAATTGTACCGCATCGCGTCGCGGTGTCGTATCGACATAGCCCCCGACCGCATAACCGCGCCCCGTTCTGGCAGCCTCCAAACTTTCAATAATTGGCGCAAAGTTCGGGTCATTCACCTGCCAACGCGGCGCGACCCATTCACCAGCATGAACACCACCCGCCCAACGTTCGCCCGTCGATGGATCAAGCGCAAAACCGCGCCCCGTATAACCACCGCTCGCAAAACTTTGCGCTCTAATACTTCTAATAGCTAAAGCAGTACGCCCGACCGATAAAGCAGTTTGAGCAACTGCCAAAGCAGTACCAAAACCAGGTATTAAAATATTAGATGGATTAGAGTTTGAATTTTTCCAAATAGCTGAGATTTCGGCGATTGAATTGGTCACTACTTTTGCAATTTCAAACCCTTTTATAATCGCTGCGTTTTTCTTTCGCGCCTCTTCATCTTTCGATAACAAATCAATGATAAAATCAAAACTATCTAACGCAAAATCGCGACTCGACTTTTGGATGCTTTCGCGCGCCGCCTTGGTGCGTTCTTCTAGTTCTATTTGCTTATCTGATTTTTGTTTAGCCAATTCTAATTCTTTATCAGCCAATTCTTTTTTTATCTCTAAGTCGCTTTCGCCTGCTTGCTTCAAAACGCTTGATTTCTTCAAAAGAAATTCACTTTCTAAATCAATCAAACTTTGTTGATAATCCGACTCGGCTTGCAATTTTAATTCTTTGTCGTTTGCTGCTTTTTCGAGTGCTATTAAAAATAATTCGCCTTCTAATATTTCGCGTTCTTGTCGTTTTACCTCTAATAATTCGAGTTCGTCAGACAATTCTTTTTGGCTTAAAGCTTTTCTTTTTTCTGCATTTTCCTCTAGGTTCTCAATTCTTGATTGATTGATGTCCTGTTCCACATCCGACAAATCAAGATTGGCAATTTTCCTTTCGTTGATAATTTCCAAAAGCCGCCCCTCTATGATTTCACTCAAACCCAACGCCCGTATTTTTTCATTCAATACTACCGCGTTACTCTCATTTATCAAATCGTTAGCATTCACCGCGCCCCCTGTGAAGGCCTCAATAGTTTTCATTTGTTCAATAAAACTACCGTCCGCTAATCGCTTAGTTTCTTCTAATAATTTGACCTTTTGGTCATGCGTCGTTTTATCATTTGCAATTATCCTTTCATTGACCGTTTTTTGCTTGTCGAAGCCATCTATAAGAATATCTAAGTTCTTTTCTAGTTCGTCCTGCTTCAATTGGCGTATTCTAGTGGCATTTTCCGCCTGTACCGTCAATAATTCCCGTTCTGCTGCCATTACTGCCGCAATCGCGCCCCCTTGCGCCTCTAACAGGCTGTTTACGTCTTCGCCATTCGCTTTTTTTAGTCGTATTTCTTCATTTAATATCGCGGCTTGTGCTTTTGCTAGTTCAATTTCCTTGTTTGCGCGTTCCTCACTTGCTTTCATTGCCTCCTTTGCCGCCTTAGTCCTTACTTCAAATGATAAAGTCGCATCGTCCGCCGTTTGCATTAGAATTGCCTCTTTAGTGGTCAGGAGTTCGACGGCTTTAGTTAGCTCAACCGCCGCGCCCACGCCGCGCCGTTTGGCTAATGCCAAATTAACGTGTGCTTTCGTATTTTTTTGAATGTCTTTCGTGACCTCTTTTATTTTTTTGTCATCCATTCCAGTTATGACCGACACAAAAGCCGAACCCGCCTTTTTTACCTCGTCACCTGCGCCTTTAAAATCTCCTTTGAATAATTTTAAAAGAGCTTTGCCTAGCCTAGAAGCGGATTCAATAACCGCCTCTATTCTCATTTTGATATTATCAACAATCAATTTTCCTAAATCCTTAATAGGCGTTTCGGACTTAGTAAAGATATTTTGAAGCACTCCTATGAAATCATTAACCAGTTTCACGGCCGTACCTAATACCGCATTTATTACACCCGTCGCTTGGGCCATTATCTTAGCCCCCCTTTCAGATTTTGAAAATACACCGATCAATAAACCGATTGCGCTAATGATTAAGCCAATAGGCCCAAGCATAAGCGAAAACGGATTTACCTTCGCCATTGACGAAAGCCCGCTTTTCATTTTTCCCGTGAAACTTGATGCTTTCTTTATTTCTTTAGAATATCCCTTTGTTTGATTTGTAATTGATTTTAACTTAACATTTACTTTACTAAGTCGTTCGGAGGTTTCAATAAATTCTTTTGACCCGACGGTCATATTTTTTAGTTCTTTAGTGAGCTTTCTTTTTTCTTTAGTAAGATTGGATATTGTCGGCAAAATCTTAGTCATTTCGCCTTTTATCTTTTGGATTTCTTTCGCGTTTTCGCCGTACTTTTTTCCCGTTTCGTTTAGCTCGCTTTGCTCCTTTATAAGTCCGTCTAATTGCTTTGATAATTTTTGATATTCAAGTGAGGCAGGTTTGCCGTTCACCTCCAGGATCAATTGAACCGTTCCTTTCTTATTTGACATGGTTTTAAGATTTTTACCAAAAATTAGAGACTTTTCGATTTTTTACAAGGAACTAAAAAAGTAGATATAAGCCATTCACACTTTTAAGCTGTTGGAAGTTTCAAAAAGTGTGAACGGCTCTAAAATGCGGTCATTTCGCTTAGTGCGTTATGTTATGGAGTTCCGTTTATTTTTTGCGCTAATATGAAGGCATCATTAAACGATTGAAGGATAGTAATAACTTTTTCAATCAATGCCCTGAAATCTTCAACCACATTATTTGATAGTAATACGGGCGCGGTTTCTTTTAGAAAGTCAGCTATGATTTTACTTTTGTCGAGTGGCGAAAGCCTGGACCATTCTTCAATTATTTCCTTTCGATTTTTCAAAGTCATCAAGAAATCAACTAATTCAGGCGCGAGTCTAAATCCCTCTCTGATACTTATTCGATTATCTTCTAACGCGTCGTCAAGCTTCATAATCAATTGCGCGCTTTCTTTGACAAATGTTTCAACTGTTTGATTTTTCATCGTTTGAGTTATTGAGTTAATTAAGTCATTCACACTTTTAGGCTGTTATTAGTTTCAAAAAGTGTGAACGGTTCTAGTAAGTCGTTATTTTGATCCGTGTGATGTGTTATGGAGGTGTAAAAAAAGCGGTTCAAATAAATGAACCGCCGCATTGCTATTAACTCCAAACCACACTTTATAAAAATGTTTGCTTGACAATAATAAGCCGCTTTTTTGTGAAAAACAATTATTGAGTAATAGAGCAGAATAACCCGAAATTGTTAATAACTATGCTGTTTTTTCGTGAAAAACGCGTTTAAAGCCATTTGACCGAATTGAAACTACCGTATTCGGAGAAAAAAATTCACTAAGAAAAAAAATGTGTTGTTTTACTCGAGCTTTTACTTGTTTTATATCACTTGCGGTAGTTTCAATTCGGTGACCGAACGCAATCTACCGTGCTCGGTGGGCGGTATTTCTCGCGCGTTATTATATCACTTACGGTAGATTACGTTCGGTTGGTTCGCGTTGTTTTCAGTTTCACCGAACTTAATCTACCGTACTCGGTGAAAAAAGCAGGAAAATATTATTTTTTTGTGGAAAAGATTTTGTTTGAAGAAATAAGAAGAAAGGACACAACGCACAACGGGGGAACATCGCGCGAATAATAACGCGATGTTCCCCCGTTGTGCGTAAAAAATGGCGTTAATAATTGAGCCTTTTTTATAGCCAAATAGTCAGTCAATAGTTGTGATTAGTGTTTTTAATTGGTTATCGAATAAAAAATTGTGATGGAAAATAAAAAAGGGATCATCTACTTTTTAGGTCTTGTATTTGGTCCATTAATAATTTTATCAAATTTTCTTGTGTCTCAATCGTCTTTTTCATTGCCTCAATAATTTGTTTTGAGGCAATCGGATTTCCTTCAAAGATTTGTAATGTATTCTTTGAGCCTTTAATTGATGCCTTCATTTCTGAATCGCCTGTTATAAGTGAATTTAAATCTACTCCTAATTTATTTTTTAATATGAATAATTCATTAATATTAATGCTTTCCTTTCCTCCCCTTTCATATTTTGCAATAATACTTTGTGATGTATTTAATTGCTCTGCAAGTTGTGATTGACTTAATTTATTGTTTGTTCTTGATTTTTTAAAATTTTTTCCGAAAAAAATCCTAGCCTCTATATCTTTCATTATTAGTATATTATATAGAAATATAAATACATTATGTACTAAAATCGCGCTACGTACTTGTTTTTTATAGCATAATGTACTATATTTGTGAAACGAAAGCAATTACACACAATAATAAAGAATTATTGTGAATAGTGCAATTGTATATTTGAAAGGATTGCAGGGAAAGCAAATATAGATTTTTTTTCAATATGTTTTTATGTTAGCCTAGGGTTTTAGGGGGCTTTTTATTACAAATAAATGCCTTGACTAAGCGTAAAAAATGATAAAAATAATTTTAATGCTGCTGAATGTATTTTTTTGGAAAATCTATTTAGCAGAAAATCACAAAGTAAAAACGAGTAAAAAAAATGGCAGTAGAAAAAACGGCAGAAATATTTGATTTTGATTTTATTTCGATGAAAAAAAAATTGAAAGATCACAGAATTACATCACAAGGGATGGAGGATTATACAAAACAAGCGGGTAAGAAAATTCACCGAACTACTATTTCAAAAATATTAAACGGCCATACTCGGTTGTTCGCTCAATCTACTTGCGAGTGGGTTAAAGAAGTTGGAGAAATTATTTTAAAACAAAAAAATGCAATCAGAAATGAAGCATTTGAAAGATTTAAACAATTACACTTAAAAACGAACTAAAAGAGCATAATATTTCAGCTTTATTAATTCAAAGGCGGCTTTTATCTCTAGATATTCAATTGTCACAATCTTCTATAAAAGCGATATTGAATGACAATAAATCTTTTAAAAGCAAAAATATAAAATCAGTCATTGCAGCCGCCAATCACAGGAGAAAGAAAGGAAAGCCTTTCTATTGATGAAATTAGAATGTAGAATAGAATTAAGCGAAAATGATATTTATTTACACAAAAAAAGTTTTGAAAAATGAACGTAGAAATTGTATATAATTTGCGCTGGGCTATCGCCCAAGTAAATAATAAAATCGGTTTGCAATTGAAAGCAAGATTAAACAAATTGACTTTTTATAATTGCCATGCTTCTTGGAAATCGGCGGTTAATAAATTAATTCTTTTTGGTCAATCAAAAGGATATTGGAAAGAATTTAAATTACTGGTATGAGTACGACGCGCCATCATTTAATAAAACAAATGAATAGGGAAAGCCGCGAGTTGGGCCTTTCCCCCCTTCAACGGCAAAGAGAAATACAAGCATTAAAAAAAGATATAGAAGATTATAGTTTTACACTTATTACGCAATTAGAAAATTTTGACATTGAAGAAGTTGTTTTTGCAGAAATTTTTTTTTTGAAGGAATTACGCGACAAATTAAGAGCTGGTAGCAAAGCCTTAACGCACTTTGATAATGCTTTGAAAAGATCAATCAAAAACGCACAAAGTAAAAATATTACATAAAAAAAGCCTTGATGAAATGGTACTTCATCAAGGCGGAATTTAAAACATAAATAACAATGAGTTATTCATTACAGGATAAAGATACAGTAAATAAAGATATGTTTCAAGTGTCTGTCGTCGAAAAAACGACCGCACCCGAAAACACAGATTTTTATAATAGTTTTTGGAGTGTCGAAAAAGTCACATTTATACTAGGTTGGTTTGGTCAATTATTGAGCGCAATCACGGAATTTATTTTGGTATATCGCGCGGCGGTTGGCTTTGGTGCTACTTGGGAATTTGCGGCGGTGTGTGGCTTATCAGTAGTTTATATTTATGAGTGGTTAGGCATTCGTAAATATTTGGTTTCAGTGGTAAGGCAGGCAACGAATAGAGATTTTGACACATGGCAAAAAATTACGCTTTTTTGTTTTAATGTCTTCTTTTGTTTGGTCATCCTAACAGCAAATGTAGTAACAAGCATAGGAGGGCATTCTACGACATTCAAAAGCGAAAAAAACGAACGATCAAAAAATGCACATATCATTGAAAAGCTAAATAATGAATTAATAAATTCAATAGATAGCGCGAATAAAAAGCATGAAATAATAAAAAAAGACCTGGAAAAAGAAGCAGCCGAAAAAGAAGAAAAGATCATAGCAAAATATGATCAAGAAATAAAAGGTTTTGAGGCTTCAAAATGGGCGGTTGGAGCTAGTATATCAGGCTTTAATAAAAAAATAAATAAGAGTAACGGCAAAAAGATCGAAGAAATAAATGAGATCAACGACACATTAAAAGTATATGTTTCAGCAAATACCGCGCTTATGAACTCGATCATAAAAACCGCACGATCTAGTCACAAAGTAAGAATTGAAGAATTGAAAAATGATACTAATTCAAGTGTTAGCATAGTGGCAATTTTGGACGATGCGACATTGATATTATTACTTTTATTTATGTCATTATCTATCATATCAATAATATATAGTCAAATTTTCATGTCTGGTTCAGGCGTGAAAAGTGAAGTAAAAGAGGTGAAGAAACGCCCGCTTTTAATAATGGCACTTCTTTGGGGGCTATATTACAAAGTGTATCATTTGGGTTATAAATTAGTATGTTATATAGTGGGGGATCAAGCCTATAATTATTCTAAAATTCTAATGAGAAAAGATGATTATACGTCATTTGATGCGACGCAAAACACGGGGCTTATACCTTTCTTTAAATCAATACTTTCAAGCATCAAAGGAAGCATCAAAGGACCGCCCCAAACTCCGCAAATCGGTTTTAGTGCGAATACTGCAAAAACTGTTAAACCTCCTGCGGTTCAAGAAATTATGAAAAATAAAGGGTATAAGGTCAACACTATTACAAGCTGGTTTCGTCGCAGCGATTTAGTTGAAAATCCAGAAAACCCGGGCCCAAAGGGGCAAAAAAATAATAGAATAAAATACATCAAAGCAAAAGAAGATTTAACCCCGTTAGGTGTTCAATTCATCGAAGACAAAAAGAACAATACAGTTACAATTATCATGTAAAATTATCCCTATTCATTACCCAACAAGTACGAAAATGGCAGTGAAAAAAATAAAATTAACGGCGCGATATTTCCAAACACCTAACGATTTGTCAGACGATACAAGTATCGGTTATAGAGCTTTAGGCATTATGTCGCGCCTGTTTAGATATAGTGACGGCACAAATATAAAAATCTCAAACCTAGTCACCGCATACGACTCAGCGTATGATGTCGGAATCGCTTTGCATCAACTTTGTTTTGCTGGTTATGCGATTTTGATAAAAGAGCAAATAGGAGGCGGAAAAATGAGCAGTCATTACGATTTTTCTCAATTCCCTAATGAAGATTGGCGCGAAAAATATTTAACCAGGGTAAAAGGTGACCTTTCAAAGTTGGGATTGAAAAAGCAGCGGGGCAAACGTGCCACGGATATTAATTTGAAAAATCGAAAAGGCGGTAAAAAATCGGATAATAAAGCAACGAAAGGAGGGGAAAGAAAAGTAAATAAAATAGATTTAGCGGCGTATAAAAAAATATATGCCGAGGTATTTAATTTTCTATTTTCTTCGCGCTTCATCTTCGACAAAACGCACGAATTAGCGATTGAAAAAATAGGGGAAATCGTACAACAAAAACACTTTAAGCAGTTTCTTTTAGTTAGTTTTATATATGTAAAAAAGGATCATGACAAATTTATGCCTTCCTTTATACTTAATCAAATTAACTCAATATCGAAGCAATACAAAGTGAATTTTAACAAGTTAAAAACCTATATGGATGATGTTTATTTACTTCCTAAATATGATAGGATATTGTTTTTAGATAGTCAAGTTTTGCGGTTAAACGATGAAAAATCATTAAGGAAAAACTTTAATGAAAAATACAATATTGTGTTAGATATGGAGCAGGCATATAAAATATTAAATGTCAAATTAGATGCTAATTTTATTAAAATTAAAGAGTTTGCCCAAATGAATAAAAATTTAAGTCTTGAAGAAATTAAAGATAAATTTTTATGAAAAAGCCTTTATTCGTAGTCCAAAAAAGCGGAATTAATCAAGCAATTTACAGTAATTGCAATGAAGCCTTAAAGCACGTTTTATCAAGTGATGATCTAATATTGAAGGATAAAACGCCACTAGAACGCCATGACCATTTTTACAATAGTTGGCTCGGTGCAATGGATAAACCAGACATAAAAATTTATACTTTATGGAGGGTTTACGATCATCATAATACTTTTTTGTATCGTGATTGGAAGATCATAAAAACTTATGTAATATCAAAGTTTTTAGATTATCACGAATATGATTTAGAAAGCAAATACAAACAATTTTTTAACGATCTTTTAAAGTAAAAAAAATGAAAATTCAAATAGTTCAAATAAAAAAAGGTGTGATTGAAGTTAATTCAACAAAGTATATTACACAAGATTTACTTAACAATATCGGTTGGAAAGTGATGGGTTTTGAAAGAAAAATAACCAACTCAAAATATTCTTTTACAATTGAAGTTGGAAAGGCTTTTGCATTTAATAAGGTGGAAAAGAGTATATTAAAAACAATGAATAATTATGCAAATTGGTAAGAATGAAAATGCAAATAATAGGATATAATAAAGCCGACGAAAAAGCAATTAAAATCAAATGTTACATAAAATCATGAATTTAAATTTTTTTGAAAAAATAGCAATATTTATTAATAGTATTTAAAATAAAAAAATGAAAGTATATATGTCAAGTATGGGCGAAGTGTTCAAAGCTGCAAGGCAACATGGTGTCAAAATAAAAACGGACACAAAAGGAGGTACTGTAAAAATATCATATTCTAACAGGCTTGGAAATATTAAAGGGTTTTTAAATGAAATAAGGGAGTATGAGGTGGTTTCTAAAGGAAGTCAAGTAATTAACAATTATGGCAAAGTTGGTAATCAAGTGTTTATAAATCATAAAAAACCATGAAAGTAGAAATAACTAAAGCACAACTTGAAGCAATTAAAAACATGACAGACGATTACCAGTCAATGATTGAAAATCTTGATAGGGAATCTTTTAATGTATCGAAGAAAAATATAGTTCTAGTTGACAGGTTTTTAAAAAAAAATAATACTAATCGTTATTTTAATGATTAGTATTATTTCTATGATTTATATTTAGAACTGGTATTAATACTATTTATCAGTCGATTAACAATTTTTATAAATAAAAAAAGTATGGTTGTTGCTTGGTTTTCTGCTGGTATTACAAGCGCAATGGCGTGTAAATTAGCAATTGAAAAATATGAAAATGTTAGGGTAGTATTTATTGAAACTGGAAATCATCATTTAGATAATGAAAGATTTATAAAAGAATGTTCTAATTGGTATGGTCAAGAAATAGAAGTAATAAAAAGTAAAAAATATGATAATGTAGAGGACGTTATTTTAACAGATAAATTTATTAATTCTCCTTATGGTGCGGCTTGCACTACGAAATTAAAAAAGAATGTTAGACGCGATTTCCATAATAAATATTTGCCAGATCATCACGTGATGGGGTTTGAATATGAAAAAAGAGAAATTAACCGCGCCGAAAGGTTTTTAAAAAGAAATCCAGAAACTAACCCACTTTATCCACTCATAGATGCGCGATTAACAAAAAATGAATGCGCCGCAATCGTGCAATCAAAAGGAATTGAATTGCC
>CAKZLT010000168.1 GCA_937127195.1 uncultured Saprospiraceae bacterium | reverse complement strand
AGAACCGTTTTTTACTTATAATTCCACTTCACACCAATATAGATTTCTCTACCGTGAATAGGCGCGTAAGCGTAAGAAGTATCAAAATATGGACTAAAACCAACCGCATTATTGGGGTCATTATAGCCAATAAGCGGAGATGTCTGCTGAGTGTAGTTGAATAAATTTTGAATACCAACAAAAACTTTCCAATCTTTTTTGAGTGTTTTCGTAATTTGTAGATTCTGAAAAGCAAAAGGCTCAGAAGTTGTTGGACGAGCTTCTTCCAAAGGATTTCCGTTGGCATCCAAATCAAATACTTCTGGTAATTGCATTTGACCAGTGAAATTAATGGTATAAGCAATATCTAATTTGATAGGTTTGATTTTGTAACTCAAAGAAGCAACGCTACTCCAGCTTGGAGCAAACTCAATATCTGTTGATACTTTATCTCCATTATTGTTAGTTTCTGTTTGGAAAGCTTCTTGTAAATTGAATCCAATGTTGTAAGAAAGCGGAAAACCAAACTGCTGATTTAAGCTCAAACTGATGCCACGAGTTACAGCAAAACCATCACTATTGGCATAAATAATTTTGGTTGGGTCATTGTAATCAGGAAAAATAGCATTCTGAAAATAAGTATAATACGCATCTACATCAAGAGAACCTTGTGTATTTTTTATATTGAAAATATGGTTGAAATTCAACGATAAATTATAAGAACTTTCAGGTTCTAGGTCTTCCAAAATCTCTACCGAACGATTACCCGAAATGAAAGCATGGTCTTCTGTAAATAAATTTACAACTCGGAAACCTGTTCCGAAATTTAATCTAAAAGTAGTCCATGGTTCAGGCTTATACTTCAAATTGACTCTTGGCGCGAATATCAAACCATGTTCGTCATAATGGTCTAGTCTTGCTCCTAATAATGTGGTGAATTTATCAGAAAGTAACCATTCATCTTGTAAAAAAACACCTGGAATAAACTGATTATCTGCTTGATTTTTGCCATTGAGTGTAGTCGCAACAGTATTGTCATCATAATATTGATAACGTAAAGTCAATCCACCGAGCAAGTCATGGTTGCCAATAATTTTATTCCAAACAAAATTAGTAAAACCGATATGTTGTGTTGCCAAATAATTATCTGAACCATAATAACTATCTTGGTCGTGATAGCTGTAAGAGTAATTCAGAGTAAGATTTTCGTTAGTTGGAAGTTCATATTTACCAAAAACTTCTAAACGATTAGTATAAATACTTTCGCCATAAACAGCATCATCACCTCGTAATTCTTGGTAAGCTCTATCTGTCAAAAAGGCTTCAACACCATTTCTTCTATCTTCGTAATAAAGTTTTGCAGCGATAGTTGATTGTTTTTTATCAGTGCGTTTTTTTTGCCATTTTGTAAAAATAGAAACCCTATCCATATTAATTACATCACTAAAACCATCACCATTTTTATCATCAAAGTTGTCAATGTAAGCGTAGTTCAAACCGATAGTACCATAATAATCACCAATTCTTGGCGAAAAAGAAAGATTTCCGAAAGACTCCAAATGGGAAGTTCCCATAATATCAACAGCTACAAGAGGCTGATTTTCTGGTTTTTTGGTGATAATATTAATGACTCCTGCCACTGCTTCCGAACCATAAAGTGTCGAACTCGGGCCTTTAATGACCTCAAATCGGTCAATAATCGTTGTTGGAATTCCATTCAAACCATAAACCGAAGCTAGATTGCCAAACATCGGCGCACCATCTATCAAAACAGCGGTATAAGGACCTGGAAGACCATTTATACTAATACTATTCGTAAAACAAACACCACAAGCGGTTACTTCTTGCACGCCGTTTACCATTTGGATTGCCTCAACTAGATTGGTCGGAGAAACGGTTTGTTCCAAATATTTGGAAGTAATGACATCGACTTTTATTGGAGAATCACCAACAAAAGTTTCTTTCATTGTTCCCGTTACAACGACTTCGGTCAGTCCAAAAATATCTTCCTGTAAAGAGATTTGCCCCAAATCAATTGAATTGCTGGCACTGAAATCTATTTTTTTATAAAAATTTTTATAACCAACATTAGAAATTAATAATTCATAAGTGTCATTTTCTAGGTTGCTTAATTCAAAAAAGCCATCTAAATTGGTTGTTGTTGCAATTGTCGTGTTTTTCAAAGAAACAGTCGCAAAAGGAATTGCTTCTTCTTTGCTCATTACTTGACCTTTGATGGAATAGCTTTGGGCATTAAGCGCGACATTAGAAATTAGGACTAAAATAATTGCAGTATAATAGTGTTTCATTTTACATTTTTATGTGTTTCTAAATAAAAGAAAATAAAATTCTATTTTTTAGAAAAAATAATTACTTTAATATATTTTTAGATAAGCCTAAAAACATATTAAAGCAAATGTAGTTTATTGAATTAACCTGTGCAATTTTTTTATTTAGAAAAATAGAAGAGCGTCCAATAGAAAACCAAAAAGGGTATAGAATTATTTTCTACACCCTTAGCTAATTAGCTAACCTTAATTCCACCATCCTTTTCTGAGCATTTTTTTTAAAAAAGCGTCCAATTCAATACGCCAAAAAATACGATTTGCCATGCAAATAATATCACAGCAACATGATTAGTCGCATCTTTTGGAGTTGCTTTATGAAAAGTAAATTGTAATATAAAAGCAATGATAAACCAACCAATATAATTTTGAAAAGGTACATTGCCGCCAGCCCAAGCCCAAAAATCCAATTCTATCGCGACAGGTTCAATCAGTACATCTAAGCCAACCATCAGAGCAGCACTTATCAATACTCGAACAAAAATATTCAAGTGTCGCCCAAACATACTGACGACCATTGCCGAACAGTAAAGTAAAAGCAACCAATTGATTGCAAGGATTACAGGTACTTCAAATAGTTGGAAACCAAGTGTATTTCCGTATTCATATTCGTCAACAATTCACCCCGTTTGTACAGCAAATACTTCAGAGAAGTAGCCAATTACGCCACAAAGAATAGGAGTGATTACAAAAATATTTGACCATTCTTTGTGATTATATAAAACCAACCCAAGTGATAGAACTAGATTGAAAGGTGTTAAAACCGCGAAAATGTCTCTAGTAATCGGTAATGAAATACCAAGTGTACCAAAGCCATAGAATAGACTTAAAATGACAACAGAGATTAATTCTCTGGTAAAATGCCATTGTTTTTCGCCTGATTTAATAATTAAATTTTCTTGCTCATACTTAATCTTCAAAGACATCACTTACGATTTTTGCAGAAAGCAAACAAAGAGGGATTCCGCCTCCAGGATGCACACTGCCGCCACAGAAATATAGATTTTTTATTTTTCTCGAAAAATTTGGATGTCGCAAAAACGCAGACATCAAATTATTAGAACTCGTTCCGTAAAGTGCGCCTTTATGCGACCATGTTTTACTTTCGATGGTTCGAGGTTCTAATATTTCTTCGACTTTTATTAGTGGTCGAATGTCCGTTTTGAGCATTCTACTCACTTTTTGTATGGTATTTTCCCGAACAGTTTCGATGATTTTATCCCAATCTTGTCCTTCGTTTGCAGGGACGTTTATCATTGTAAACCAGTTTTCGCAGCCATCGGGTGCGTCGCTCGACTCGTATTTGCTAGAAATATTAATATAAACCGTAGGGTCGTCATAAACGGTTTTTTTATTAAAAATATGGTCAAACTCTGCTTTGTAATTTTCACTAAAAAGAATATTATGTAATCCTAGTTGAGGGAATTTTTTTTCCATTCCCCAATAAAAAATTAAAGCGGAACTCGACTTCGGTTGTTTCAATATTTTGGTTGGATGCTTTGCGGTAGGGAGCAGTTTTTCATAAGTAAAAAAAACATCCATATTACTAACCACAGCATCAAAGTTGTATTTTTCTGAACCGACTCGAATACCTTTAGCTTGTTTATTTTCAATTAAAATTTCTTCTACTTTTTGGTTAAAATGAAATTGAACACCTAATTCCTTCGCCAATTTGAAAAGGCTTTTTGTGATAGCATTCATGCCTCCTTTCGGAAAAAAAGTACCAAAACCATGCTCCAAATGCGGAATTGAAGTCATAATACCAGATGCTTTGTAAGGATTTGAACCATTGTAAGTTGCAAAACGATTGAATAATTGCGTCAATTTATCATTGTTCAATCGCTTATTGACCTGATTAATGGAAGACATCATATCCAAAGTAGGCATTGCCAAAACGCCCTTTAGCGTTTCTTTATTCAAATAGTTCAAAGGCTTGTGCAAAGAACGGTGTAGAAAAACCTCAGCCGTCAAATCATATTTTCTTTTAGCATCTTTCAAGGCTTTTAGTAAAGTTGTACCTTTTACATTAAGTTTATTTTCTACTTCCTCCGCGAACTTTTTGGGTGCAGCAAAAGCCGTAATGTTCGTTCCATCTTCCCAAAAGTAATGGCAAACTTTATCCGTTTTGAAATAATCAAAATAATTTTTAATGTCTTTGCCTGCCAGTTCAAATAAGTCTTCAATGAAGTGCGGCATCGTAAAAAGCGAAGGCCCAGCATCGAAGCGATATTCACCCAAATCAAAGGACGATAACTTGCCACCAGGATAACTATTTGCCTCAAAAACTTCAACAGAATGCCCTTTGACTGCCAATCTAATTGCCGTAGCAAGTCCACCGATTCCAGAGCCGATGATTGCTGTATTCATAAAAATATTGTTTTGTTGCTGTTATTGATATTACCTATAAAGAAATGTAGATAATCTGTTTTTGTTTAACTTTTTTTAATAAAAAACAATAAAAAGTTAAACAAAAATGAAATTGGATGGTTCTCAAATCATCAAAATCAAAGAAGTAAGTCAATGAGCAAAAATAACGACGGCTTTAAAATGGCTTTTTTTAATTCTATTTTTTAAAATAATACAACAAAAAGATAAGGTCTTTAAAATTACGCGTTTATTGCGGCTCACTTACTTAAACGATTTTGGGGATTATACAAAACTAAAGACTTTGTCAACTTTTGTGATAAACAAAAATGAAGAAAGCAGATAATCAAACAAAAGAAATGAAAGTAATCGTCATAGGAGCAGGTTTTGCGGGTATTTCTGCGGCTAGTTTTTTGGCTCAAAAAGGATATGAAGTTACCGTTTTAGAGAAAAATTCAATGGCAGGCGGTCGCGCAAGAAAGTTTGAAACCGAGGGATATACTTTTGATATGGGGCCTAGTTGGTATTGGATGCCAGATATTTTTGACCGTTATTTTGAGCAATTTGGTAAGAAAGTATCTGATTATTATGATTTGATACGCCTTGACCCATCTTACAGTATTTTTTTTGGTGAAAATGATATAATGAATATTCCTGCCAAAATGGAAGATTTGGAAGCAATGTTTGAGGAATATGAGCCAGGAAGTTCGGTCAATTTACGTAAATTTTTGAAAGAAGCTGCTTACAAATACGAAGTAGGTATCAAAGAATTTGTATTCAAACCGAGCCGCTCATTGATGGAGTTTGCTGATTTTAGAGTAGTGAAATCATTGTTTCGTTTGCAAATGTTTCAGTCGATTTCTACACACATTCGCAAGCTTTTCAAAAATGAACAATTAATCAAATTATTAGAATTTCCAGTGTTGTTTTTGGGAGCTACGCCACAGAATACGCCTGCGATGTATAGTTTGATGAATTATGCAGATTTGGCTCTCGGTACTTGGTATCCAAAAGGCGGAATGCATAAAATCGTCGAAGGAATGGTTAGTGTGGCGGAAGAGTTGGGCGTGACATTTAAATATAACGAGGAAGTTACAAGCATTTATACCTCAAAAGGAAAAGCCGAAAAAGTAATTACTGCCAATGGAGAATATGAAGCAAATATTGTAGTTGGCGGCGCGGATTATCATCACATTGACCAAAAAGTATTAGAAGCTCCTAACCGCAATTATTCGGCTGATTATTGGGATAAGCGAACAATGGCACCTTCCTCTTTGCTTTTTTATCTGGGAGTTAATAAGAAATTAAAAGGTCTTTTGCATCATAATTTATTCTTTGATGCAGATTTTGAATTGCACGCACAGGAAATATATGAAGACCCTAAATGGCCTTCTAAACCGTTGTTTTATGTTTGTTGTGCCTCAAAAACGGATGATACAATCGCGCCAGAAGGACACGAGAATGTGTTTGTTTTGATACCGCTTGCACCGAATTTAGAGGATACAGAAGAGCTTCGTGAGAAGTATTATAATATGGTCATGAACCGTTTGGAAAAATTGACAGGTCAAGATGTTCGGAATAGTGTCGTTTACAAAAGAGGTTACGCACACCGAGATTTCAAAAGTGATTATAACGCATTTAAAGGTAATGCCTACGGTTTGGCGAACACCTTGAAACAAACGGCGATTTTGAAACCTTCTTTAAAAAATAAAAAAGTAAGCAATCTCTATATGACAGGTCAATTGACTGTTCCTGGTCCAGGAGTGCCGCCTTCATTGATTTCGGGAGAGGTGGTTGCCAACGAAATTGCAAAAGAGATGAAATTATAGTTTGGAAACGGGAAGTGAGACCGCCTTCTTCTGCGAGAAGCGAGATGTTAGTAGCGGCTTTGAAGTATTTCACGTTTAATCTCGCTTCTCGCAGCCCGTAGGGCGGTCTCACTTCCCGCTTCCAAAATCAAATTTATAATCAAGTGAATATTTAGCATAAATGAATAAACGGTCATTTGCCCTATCTGATTCATTTACAAAAAATGACAATTATGAAAAAATTATACGATGATACTTGTGTTGAATGTAGTGAGCTTATTACCAATCGTTACAGTACTTCTTTTTCGATGGGCATTCGCGTTTTTGATAAAAAATTTCGTGCGCCTATTTATGCGATTTATGGTTTTGTCCGTTTTGCGGATGAAATTGTAGATACATTTCATGATTTTTCTAAAGCGATGGCTATTCATCTAACACCAGAGAACTGGATACATGAATTAAGAACCTATCTACATATGATTTTACTTGAGGCAAGAATTGCAGGTAAAGGTGTTATTGGTGGTGTCGAAGTTTTAATTAATAAAGATCCTATGCCAGAGGAGTTTATTGAGCCTGATGATATCCGCCACTGGTTAGATCTTCATGGTGATAGAGAATCACGCATTGTTCATAAACATGCGGTAGAAGAAGCTTTAATGGGACTGACAGGCAAGCAAGTTATTCACCCCTATCATATCCATTTATGTAAAACGGCATTTACTCCCTCACCTAAACAAGTTTTACGTAATATTAGAATATTACAGGCTGCAATTGATGCAGAAGCTTTATATGGCGGGGCAATAAAATTTGAAGGTGAAATGTTAGATCCGCCAATGTTT
>CAKZLT010000167.1 GCA_937127195.1 uncultured Saprospiraceae bacterium | reverse complement strand
ATCTCGAATCACACCTGGTTGCACTTTAACCCAGTTTTCTTGGGTATTTAGTTCCAGAATTTGATTCATATATTTGGATACATCAACCACCAAACCCGTTCCGACACATTGCCCAGCTAAGGAAGTTCCTGCCGCGCGCGGAATCAATGGTACTTGATGCTGATTAGCAAAAGTGACTATCTTTTTTATATCTTTTTTGTCCTTCGGAAGTGCAACGGCTAAGGGCATTTCACGATACACTGAGGCATCAGTTGCGTAGAGGATACGCATCGTTTTGTCGTAAAATAATTCGCCGTTGAGTTGTTGTTGTAATTCTTGTAAATGCTTAATCATTGTCTCTCTTTTTTATGGAAATGCAAATGTAATAAAGGTTTTTTTAAGCATTTGATAAAAATGGTGTTTAAAATGGTGTTTAAAATGGAGATTGATTGGAATAGACTTTAATTAGAATGGATAGTTAGATTTTTCTAACTGCTATTCTGAGGAATATATAAGCTATTTCTTTACTTTTAAGTACATGAGCAAAAGTAATCCCGTACTTAAGACCTCAAAGATTCTTCCTATCAATTCAATAAAAAAAATTAAAGTATGTTAAAATTTATAGTTTAGACTGAAAAGTGCAGACATTCGCTGTATTCATTGTTATATTCTTATCACTACCAAATTATTTAGTTATGAAAATTTTAATATCACTTCTATTAATTTCAAGTTTAGGCTTCATTCCTAATGAATTAGATTTACAAAGTAATGAAGTCGCTTTAGAAGGTTGTTGGGTCAAAACAGAAAAAGGACTTTATCACTGGTATCCTCAATTAACCTGTCAGGATTTTATTACAGATATTGACAAAAAATGCTTTGGTTCTAGTTCAAAAGAAATACCAATTTCAGAACCTAATGATTTATCAAAAAAAACTATAAAATTTGAATTACGAGATGATGGAAATGGAGGTAGTATCGTCTGGGATTTAGATAGATAAGAAAAAATAGCAACACTAAACGATAGTGGAAAATCAAAAATTACAATCATACAGACAATTATTACAACCTCTTTCAAGAAACAAGAAAAAGATGGTCAAACCTATATTATAAGTAGTGATGGTCAAAAATTTCAATTATCTGAAAAAGGTAAGAAAGACTTAAAAAATATAAAAGAAGTTAATGCTATTGAGTTTAAAAAAACGGATAATTAGAAAAGAAACTATAAACGGTGTCAATTCTAAAAATCGACACCGTTTAATTTATTTAAAGGTATTTTTTATAAAAAAATCAACTTTACACCTTAATCTCCAACAAAGCCAAATCATGTAAATAATGTGCTGGAAAGCCTGTGACTCCACTTATATCTATGTCTTTCAAATAAGTAAAACCGCATTTTTTATAATGATTAACCAAACGAGTATTATCTGCCCAAGTATCAATTCTAATATATTCGAGCTGCTTTTCTTTACAAAAGCCTTTCGCCCATTCTATTATTTTAGTTACATTTCCAGTGCCTCTAAATTTGGTTGGCGTAACAATTCGATGAATATAAACCGCAGATTCTGCCGAACGCTCTTTCCATAATTGTTCATCATTGAAGGTGATAGCAAAAATACCAGCGACTTCATCGCCTTCCATTATTTTGAATTGTTTATCATTTTTGATTTCTTCTGTAACCATTTCCTTGTCGAAACCTAGCCATTTTTTATCATAAACCGTCGCTTGAAAAGCCATCGCGTCATCATAAAAATCAAAAATCATCTCTAAATCCGCTAAAGTACTGTTTGTTATTTTTGTCATTAGTTTCGTTTATATTGATTTGAAATTCTAATTAACAACAATTTTCTCACAATCTGCTAGTTTCAGAGACGCTGCGCTTAACTCTGAAACTAGCGATTTTATCTTTTAAGTATTATTTTCTTCATTCTAGTAAAAATTTTAATCCATAGTTAGTTCTATTTTTTGTTAAAAAACATTAAAATCAAACACTATTTCGTTACAAAAACTAAAATAGTAGTCAAAAACTGTGAGATAGATTTTATATTTGTTTGGTTTAAAACAGCTTTTAAATAAAAATAATAGAATGAAAAAAATAATTATAGGAATATTCACGCTTAGTATTTTATGCTTTTTTACTCAAAATGCTTTCGCTCAGATAGATGATGCAGATGTTCAAAACTCCTTATTGTGGAAAATTGAAGGAGAAGGCATTCAAACTAGTTATATATATGGCACAATTCATATTATCAGCGAGAAAGACTTTGTTTGGTCAGACAAATTGAATGGCATTATCGCCGAAACAGAGCAAGTCGTACTAGAATTAGATATGGATGAGCCTACTTTACCATCCGAATACTTTAAGTACGCGACTTTTCCAGATACCAATATCACGCTTCAAAAAATTATGAAAGCTGACCAGTATCAAAAATTAAGTGATTTTTTCAAAGAAAATATGGGCGCCGACTTGAAAACATTGGACAAGTTAAAGCCATTTACCTTAATGGGTATGATGTACCCTGTACTATTGGGAAATAAAACGAAATCTTACGAACAGGAGTTTTTGCAAATTGCTAAGGCTTCTGACAAGCCTGTTCATGGGTTAGAAACGGTTCAATTTCAAATGAGTCTTTTCGACAATATGTCCTATGATGAACAAATCGGTATGTTAATGGATTTAGTTGAAAATCCTAAGAAAAATAAAAGTATTTTTGAGCAAATGTTGGCAAATGGTCACGGTAATGCAGAGGGTAAAATTGAACCAGCAGCAGGCGATCCATTAATTGTGTGGAATATTAGCCAACCAACCAATACCGACAGCAAATCTGTTGATGGTATTGAATTGGCGGTTCAGCACTTAATTGGTGATACCGGCTTTGGTTTAGGCGTAAATGCTACCTTTGTTGATGGTGATGTTGAGTTTGATGTTAATAGCCTAGTGCAGCAAGCGCCGCTTACAGGCTTAAGCGACTCGGCAAACTTCCAAGCGTTTTATGAAAAACATGGCCTGTCGGTGAAACTTACTTATGCGTGGCGTGAT
>CAKZLT010000166.1 GCA_937127195.1 uncultured Saprospiraceae bacterium | reverse complement strand
AAAATGAACCGTAGCGGTGCTATGCTTAATTTTTTAAGCACTTTTAAATAAAAAAATAAAGTTGTATAATGGTGCAATTTATTTATTTTTCTTCACTTAGTAAACTTTCAAAATGTACTAAACGTCTATTTTTTTGGGGTTCTTTGAAACATACTATGAAAATTCAAAATATTCCAATTAAATGAATACCAACACTAGTTTCTTGTCTCTAGTTTCTGCTCCGCTATTAGCTGCATAACCAGCGGAGCAGAAACTAGAGACAAGAAACTAGTAACCACGGGATTTTTCAAAGAACCATTTTTTGCCTACTCCCTTACTACTTTCTCATTTGGTAAAAACTTCTCACCATCAAAATCAACATCAACGGCATGAATGCTTCGTGATAATTCTGTGGAATGATTGTCCAGCAAGCCAAAGTCAAAGTGGTCACCACAAAAATGACCTTGAAATACGTTTTGAGCCAACCTTCACGAGCTTTTGTTGAAAATAATGCGATTCCTGCCACTAAGTGAAATGGATGTAACCAAAGTAAATTCCAGTTATTTACAGTGACTTTGTGGTCAGTTCCAAACCAAACCAAGAAAATGACCAATCCCGCAATTCCCATAAAAATAAACCAAAAATGGTCAAACCAGCGATGATTTTTTTCACTTTTAAAAGTAAAAAAAGTATAAATAAAAATCAAAATGAAGAGTAACCAACAAATGAAAAGCGGTGTTGTAAAGAAATTATTATCAATAACAATCGGTGCTGCTTCCATAACATAGAAGCTATTTTTGATTAAAGGTTCAGCTTTTCCGTTACGCGTAATAGTTGCGTTTTGAAAAGCATTCGAGAGTTCATCAGGCAAATACATTCGTTCTTCTGGCGTGGCAATTCTATCAGATTTTGCACCTAATATCAAATCAACCCCAAAGTCAGCCCAAGGACTTCCTTGCAAAAATGCTTTTTGTAATGCCCGAAAAGATTGTGGTTCTTTTATAAATGACGCATCAAAATTAAGACTATCTCCTGAGGCAATAACCATCAAATCACGCTGACGAGTGGCACAATTATCAAAGAAGAAATCATATAAGTAATAAGCATTTTCGGGTTGCGCGTTGGTGTGTATCAAATCAAAAAAACGTTGTTTTTCTGTAGGCGATAGATTCAAAACCTCCTCTTTGATGGTTCTATTTAAGTGTGTGCTATATCGAATTAGCTTTTTATAATTTTGAATACTGAGCTTATATTTGAGTTTGCCTCTAACGAATTTCATATAGAAATTCGGCTCATCAAAATCAAAAGTACCATAATTATAAACGTAATTGATACCCAATTCTGGGTCAAAAACATGGATAGAAGAATGACCGTAAGCGCCGTAAAGTTCTTCAAGCGGGTCGTAAGTCATCAGACTAATTTCCGCTTTTGGAGATAATTGTTGAGCATTGACAACCAGTAGCCAACAGCAACTTATGATTAAAATACTTATTTTCTTATACATGATAAATGTGTTTTTCTCTGGCTGCGAAGATACAAATATTTGAAAGTAGAAAATGGTATTTGATGAATATTTTGAAGGATTAGGACTATATCGGTTTAATCATTTCAAATTGGTCAATATGGTTTTCTAACCCTGATTTTAATAGCTCCGAAATAAATACCTTTCTCGCTCCATCAATATTAATGAGACGAACAGTAGGTGCTATTTTTTGAATAGCTTTAAATAATATTTGCCAATTTTTAGCATCACTACCAAATATTTCTACCTGTGTAATAGAACCCGTTTTGGGTTGTAAAGAACAATAGCCGAGTAGTTCGTTTTTATTGTTTTTTATAAAAAAATGCTCAAAAATAGCTGGATTAATTGCTATTGCTTCATTAATATTATCCCAAGAGTAAAACTGTTGAAAGTCTGCGTTTTTAGTGATTATTTCATCAAAGTTGACTTGCTTGATGTTAGTGTTTTCTCCGCTTATATTCCAATCTCCACGAAAGCAACGTAAATCTTTTTCGATAGAAAAACCTATTCTTTCGTAAACTCTAATTGCTCGATGATTATCTTTTATAACTTCTAGCGCGCATTTTGTAACGCCTTTTGCTTTCATTTCTGGTATTGCAAACTCATATAATTGATCTACTATTTTCAATCCTCTATGGCTAGGAATAACGCCCGTTCCTGTATTAAATGCCGTTAAATGACCATCTTTCCAATCCACGCCATTGATTATAAAACCGACTAATTTGCCTTCGTCAAACATTCCATAAGACAAAGAAAAATCTACGCGCGCACTTCTATATCTATTTTTCCAATAGTTTAAATCACTAGGCATTGGTACAAAATAACCTTCAAATGCAGTAAGCATACAATCAACTATTTCGGATAATTCTAAGTGGGCTAAGTTGTTGACTTTCATTGTAAGTTATTTTATTTAACTCATGTTAGGCAAAAGCATTTTAGTAATACTTGAAAAAGACCTGATATTATATTCTAAAGGTCTATCAATAAAAAAATCTCTTTTCTTTTAGTATGCCTGTGGCAGACAGGTCTTTGTTTTGAATTGTTACAAATAAAATGGCTTATCGCTTCCACCACGCACTCGGAAAATCCTTTTTGATGGCTTTCAAACGCTTAGAAACCTCTTTTTTCTCACATTTTAAAATAATAGCTACTTGATACAAATTAGACTTAGGAACTAAATC
This sequence comes from uncultured Saprospiraceae bacterium, assembly GCA_937127195.1. GTDB lineage: Bacteria > Bacteroidota > Bacteroidia > Chitinophagales > Saprospiraceae > CAKZLL01. The sequence continues at coordinate 2,037 of CAKZLT010000166.1, read as the reverse complement.
AGCATCATAACCTTTTGAAAATACATCAATTACCAGTTTTTCGGCATTCGCTTTATTTCCATAGACTCCAAGTACAATCATGTGCCTTTCGCCAGCATCGATCACTTCCTCTTGAACGGTTGGTTTGGGCTGTTCGGTTGGCTTTGTTGTTGGTGGCGTAACTTCATCAGAAGCCTCAGAAGGTTTAGGTTGAACCTCAGTCGGTGGTGTGTTGAGGCTTTCTTTTGTAACCGAAATAGCCTCTTTTCCTGATGATTTCGGTGTATTAATAACAGGTTTTTCATTAACAGAATCATTGTAACCTGCTCTCGAATTAGCATACCTCTGAGAAAGCGGAATAGTCAAAATCAATAAAATGATAATTGGAAACATCAATTGAAGTGGACGATTTTGATTGATGATTTCTATATAAGAACTTGGTTTTTTGATTACAGCTTGAGTTGGTTTTGCATCGTCTTTGGGAGCAAGTTCATCTTTGGGTAAGTCCAACGGATGCATATTTTTGACAGGAGGCAAACCAAAATAATCAATATTATAATTGTGATATTGGTTCGATTCAAAGTAAATTTCGCCTGTTTGCTTCATCAGTATTTTACCAATACTCGGCAAATCAATACCAACATTTTGTAAAATAGCCTTGTATTCGTAAGCAAAATCACTGACAACTTGACTGGCTTCTTCTCTCGAAACACCGTACTTATGCGCCAAAAAACGTATCAATTGTTCATTGTCAATGGGCGTTTGGTCTAATCCTGAGACTTGCTTCGATGCAGGCAAAATCACGCCTTCACTTCTATCAATAGAAAAGTCATTCTGGCGAGTAACCAGTTTACCAATACCAGGTAGATTGACTTCTTCATGGTGATGAAGTAAGGTCTCTAAATTAGCTAAAACGTCAATTTTCATGTTGTAGATTTCGTTTCTTTCGCCTAAATTACTATTTCTATTTGAATTGTGCAAAGTGCATTTGGTGATTAGTGATTTGTTATTGGTGATTAGTCGTTTATTAGTAGCCAATAAATGACTAATAACTAACGCCCTAAATCTCGCCAACCTTGTTTAATAATTTTCAAATCTTCATACACTGAATAATCCTTTGCATAGAAAAGATTCATTCGTGATAAGGTCATTTCATTTAGGTTTTCTTTTTTATAAAAATGACCAACAGGCAAAACGGAAGCCTTGATTTTTGGTAATGGTCGAACCGATTGAGTAGTTAGATTATAGCCAACCCATGTTTTTTTACCCAATAAAATTTTAAAAATATTTTGAATAAATCCAAACGGTTTTTTTACCAAAAGAACGCCAATAGGTAAGGAAACCAGCGCGACCAATGAAACTAAAACATCCAATACGCGCTTGTTTCGTTTGTTTTTGGGTTCAAGAATATCAAAGGCTACTTCAACCGTGTAGAGTTTTCCGCGAGTGTTTTTGGAACTACTTCCTATTACAGAATTGCTTCCTTCGGGTACGATTTTGTAATCAACTGCTGTGCCGAGCGTTTCCATCCAGTTGATAATCGTGGCATTAGAAATGTCTTTTGCACAAAAAATAATTTCATTAATTTTATACTGAATTGTTACAGGGGTAGTCAACTAATTATCCACTATATAATACAGACAGGTGATATTTGTGTAATTCCATTAAAATTATAAACCATCAGGCCCATTACAGCCAGTAGCTGGTTTAAATGTTGTTTCTGATCGGTTGATGGCCCCTACATAAAATGCATCAAACAGCCTTTCAGTCTGTCACCTTCTGTAAGTCCCCCGCCACCCTTTCCTCTTCTCTCACTGAAATCTCCGCCCCTGTCTTTTTGCTCAGGCATGACCTGAAACAAAAGAGAAAACAAAGGACAGAAAAAGTTCAGAATCCTTCCATTTGTCACCTCATGAACTGCTGCTGTCTGCTGCTCCCTCTCCCTCCCTGTTGTAAACCTTCATAATAAAGAGTCTCGGTGTATTTACCTGACTGTGGGGCAGCGGCTGACATGTCTGCTTCTCTTCTCTGTCGTGGATCTGAAGCGGGATGAAGTCA
>CAKZLT010000165.1 GCA_937127195.1 uncultured Saprospiraceae bacterium | reverse complement strand
TCTCCTTTGGCTAGTTCAACACGTTTCCGATTCACATACTCTGTGAATGTCATGCCGGTGGACAGCTTAAAAACTTTGCAAAAATAGAACACGCTGACGTGAACTTCGTTAGCTATATCCTCTAGCGTCAGTCTCTTCTCAATTTGATCAGCAATGATGGACTTTGCTTTACTCACTACCTCAGGTTCCTCATCTCTGGTCTCTAGTAATAGTCGATTAAGAAACTCTGAGAGCTGAAGCGAGATGATACTGAGCAAAGTGACCGTGCTGCTATACTTCACCTCATCGTAAATGGGGGTTTGCTCATACTTCTCTAGGATTTTCTGTGTCTCAACTTCCGAATAACCAGCAGAATTTAGAGTATCCAGCGCAGCCTTGAACTGCTTAACACTGGGTCGCTTCGTAAATACTTGCCCCGTTTATGGTCAATTCATCACCATTTTTAGAAACTCTAAAATTTGTTTTTTAATCCGTTATTGTATCAATAGTTGACCAATTTTTCCAATCTCCTGATTTTCAATTTTATAAATATATGTTCCTTTTGGCAAATCAGACAAGTCTAAAGATTGATTAGCCGAAATTTGTTTCCCTAAAATCTTTTGCCCAGAAATAGAAAACAATTCCAAATAAAAAGATAATTGACTATCAGACTTAATATAAAGTTGTTGACCTGTAATTAATGGATTTGGATAAAGTTGAATATCATTTTCCGCTTCAAGCTGAATTGTTTTAATGCTCGAATATTCTATTTTTCCATCCAAATCTAATTGTTGAAGTCGATAATAAGTCAATCCTTTAAATGGAGTTTCATCAAGATAAGTGTAATCAAGAATGCTTGAGCTATTTCCTGCGGCTTTTATCGTAGCAATGTTTTCAAAAGTAGTACCATCGTTGCTTTTTTGAACAATAAACTTATCTGAATTCGTTTCAGATGCTGTTTGCCAATCTAAAACGGCTTGTTTTTTATCGTTCAATCTTGCAGAAAATGATAGCCATTCGACAGGAAGAGCAGCCAAATCATAGACTTGAATCCCATCTAAAGCTAAATCGCAAACTGTTCCATTTGTAGAAGAAGTACCCCAAATTCTTATTTTTACAATAGTATTAGCATAAGCACTTAAATCCACATTAAAGACAACCCAATCATTTTGGTCTCCATTTCTTGCCCCTTTTTCTCCCAAGACCTCCAAGACATCTGTTGTCCAAGTTCCATTACTTGAAACATCTATGTGCAACTCTGGTGCCGCAACACCATTTGTTTTTATTGCTTGATAAGCAAAGGTTAAAGTAGGCGTAGTTAATCCATTAAAATCAAAGCAATCCGTTATCATTGCGGCAGTTCGTTCTCCACAACCAGACAAACTTCTTAAATAAAGGTATTGTCCAGCACTAGTGCCTTCACTGTAATCTACAATAGGGCCAGAACTAGTGCTAATTCCTGTACCACTATTTACTCGCCAATAGGTATTAGCATCCGCAAAATCATCACCATAAAGATTAGTCAGACTTCCGCTCAAAGTCACCGCAGGACTACAACCTCCTGTTTTTCCTGAATAAGTAAAGTTTTCGATAGATTCATTGACAGGCAAAGCCGTCGTCGGAATAGTATTAACCGTGATTAAATCTGTAACCGTTCGAGTATCCGAACTTCCATTCGTAACTTGTAATGTAACATCAAATGTACCCGAAGTAGTATAAGATATTATAGGGTTTTGAGCAGTAGAGCTGGCTGGTGTTCCTCCTGGAAAAGTCCAATTCCATGTCGTTCCTGCTGTCGGAACAAACGAGGCATCATAATATTGAATCGCTAAATTATCACAATCACTAACTTCCAAAACAGAAGCACTAATCGCTGCTTTAGGGCTAGCAGTACTATTCAAATCACTTTCCCAAAGGCTTCGGTTAGAGGAGATTCTGATTTTGTTAATATCATAAATAACTTCAATATCTCTAATTTCGATAGCCGTAGGAAGTCCTGTTGCAAAACTCGTCCAAGATGATAACGAATTATCTCGATAATAAACCATGTTTTCGCCACCCAAATAAACCGCTCCATTGCTTCCTACATGATTTGTAATACAATTCAAACTCAAAGTAGCGTCAATCCCCGTATTATAAGTCGTCCAATTATCGCCTCCGTCGGTTGTTTTGTAAACATATTGTTTATCATAAACAATCCACATCGTTAGTGGGTCAGTGTGGTCAATGATAAGGTCATTCACTTTTCTTGAACCATGAACTGGAATAGCTTTTGTCGTCCAAGTTTGTCCGCCATCTGCACTAACGGCTATTGATTTATCATCCTTCAAATTCAAAACGATATTGTCAGGAGAAGATTCACAAATATCTACATCAACAATATTCACAGAAGTTGTTGTTGAAAAGTTCGTTATTTTTGTCCATGCTTCGCCATCATCTATACTTTTCCATAAATTATATTGCCCATTGTCTGGCGAATATAAAATGGAAGGTGTATTGGGATGTGTGATAATATATTTTGAAGCTGTACTCAATAGAGAAAAATTTTCACCTCCGTCTTTTGACCGCCTAATTTGGTTTCCTCCAGCATTAGTTCCTGTTCTAAAAACGTTTTGCGCCGCATCAATATAACCTTCTCGAAGGTCACCCCCAGCATAAAACGCCCAATTAGCATACACATTATTATATTTTCCTAAAGCTCCATTGTGCATTGTTCCGCCGACCATGACTTCAGAACTCTTTCTACTAAAACCGAAATCTCCAATAAATTCTGTACCGTAAATTCCGTCTGTCAAGCTATTAAAAACAACACCTCCATCAGTAGATACATGAACGCCCCCGTCAGTAGCCGTGTAAATATGACCACTATTATTAATAAATAACCCATGATTGTCGGCATGATAAGTATTTGCAACAACAGTCCAATTAACGCCCATGTCGGTAGATTTCCATAATCGAACACCACCAGAAAACAACGTATTGGCATCCGTAGGAGATACATAAAGTGATTGCTGATAATTAAGTTGTCCGCCAGCAGTTGTACCTGCCGTGCTATATCCTAATATATTGAGATTCGTATTACTATATGAACCGCCGACACTACCTCCGCAGCATTTTAAAGTAAAACTAACACCTGCATCTGTTGAAACATAAATACCATATAAGCCATTACTAGTCGCTTCGGCATAGACAGCGTATAAATTATCTGGTGCAGCAGGCGTGACAGCAATTTCTGCACGAGAAAAATCTCCATCACTGTCAGCAGGTAAATCAGTTGTTAATAAAGAAAAATTAGCTCCGCCATCTATAGATTTATAGATACGCTGATTTTCATTATTTACATCATCACTTTCTTCTAAAATATAAAGGATAAGTGGATTGGTTGGGTGCATTTCAATATCATGAATTTCGCCACCCGAAAAAGAAGCTGTCCAACTTACTCCATTATCAGTTGATTTATAAAAACCATCCTTTGCACCAGCAAACCAAGTCGTAGAAGTAGAAGGATGTTGAATAATATCATGAGTTTTTGGAATATCTGTTGACTTAACCCAAGTCGTTCCGCCGTTGGTGGTTCTAAATAAACCTTGATCACGAGAAGCTATAATAATATGATTGGCATCTGTTCTGTCTGGCAATACCGCATCAATGCTATTAGCTTTTTCCATACCCATCGAAATGTTTGTCCAATTACTTCCGCCATCTGTACTCTTCCAGATTCCCGCAGTTCCGCCACCTGTCAGTAAGATATTACTATTGGTTGGGTCTTGATAAATTGAGTGCATTCGAGAATTATTGAGGTCTCCATCTCCATCAATTATATCTGGACCAATGGCTGTCCAATTGGCTGTACCACTTTCAGCTTGACTAACTCTTGTTTGGTTAATCTTGTCCCAAAATGCTTGCTCTCGTTCCATCGGCTGGTAAAGTCCATTTTCATCAGAATTGGACTTCATAAATTCAAGATACCGTTCGAATTCACTTCCTCCTTCTTCTTCAGAAGGGGTTCTATTTTGATTCGCCCAATATTGTCGATATTCTTCCTCAACATCATACCAACTAATATCGATGTTTTCCATCATTTGGCGATATTTAGGAATGTTCGAGGAATTTGGATCCGTAGGATTTAGTAAATCTGACCAAGGTTGCGCAACGAGTTGATTGAAACTCATTAAGAAGAAGAAGAATAAAAATAATTTTTTTGTCATTTCTTGTATCTATCAAAATTATTAAGAATAGGCTTTTCTAAAAAAATAAGCCAGGTTTGGTTTTCTAGTTTTCATTCCCCAAAAAAAGGAAGTTTCTTATTTAAAATACGTGGACAAGAGTAATTGCGCAAACTCATTTATTTGTATATTTGGAGTGTACGATTCTAAGACTTTCGCAGTAAATAAAATGGCAATTTGTGTTGTATTAATTTTTTTAAAAAAATTCAACTTCATTAATTCAAAATTTCAATTCCCAAAAAAATGCCTGATAATACCACCATTCAAAACAATTATTTCCTTCTTCTTCTCATGTCAAGAGTAATGCCATAAATAGCCATTCATTTATCTTGCTCAACTTTTAATATTCGTATTAATTCCTACCTTTCTTTCTTTCTTATACTTCAAACATATTTAATAATGACTATTGTAATACACTGCAACAAAAATTATTTAATAGTCGCGCGATGAGCTTCGTCGCGCGACTATTAAAAACGGCTTTTGTTAGCGTGGCGACGAGGCTCATCGCGCTACGTT
>CAKZLT010000164.1 GCA_937127195.1 uncultured Saprospiraceae bacterium | reverse complement strand
CTTTTTTATCGATTCTCTAAACCTTATAGGTTTTTAAAACCTATAAGGTTTGATTGAGGTTTGATATAACCTATTTTTTAAAAATATCAACCAACCTAAATCATATAGAGCCAATGTTTTTCGCTTTCAAGCTGAAAAATATTTAACCTCAACTACTTAAAAGATGATTAGCGTCATTTTTATATAAAATCCTTGTCATTTTTTTTGAATGGCAACTAACTTACTTTTGTAATGTAAATAAAAGAGATGATACAAATAGAAATACTTGGAATGGGGTGTTCTAAGTGTAGAACAATCCACAAAAACGCTCAGAAAGCAATAGAAATGCTTCAAATTGAAGCTTCTATCATAACAGTAGAAGATATTGACAGAATTTTGAAATATGACATTTTGGGAACACCAGCTTTATTGATTAATGGAGATTTGGTCTCTAGTAATCGAAGTATAGAGTATGAAGAAATGTTAGAACTACTAAGCGCAATTGAAAATAGAAAGGAGAAAGCTATACAGTGCGAATAGAATAGTACTGATTTGGATTGAGTTTTTTAGAAAATAATAATCGTGTTTGTTCTGATTCGAGTAACTTTGGTTGCTCGGATTTTTTTTTGTTGGAGTATTGAAGACTGAATAACTACTTGATGCTTTTTTGTTCTTTGAAAATTATTGTGGAAAAACACATTTGCGAAATCTTGAAGATTTGGCAAAAGGCTTGTGAACGACTGATTTACCAAATCTTCAAGATTTCGCAAATCTAATTTCTAACTCCACAATAATTTTCAGAGAACCCAATAATTTTTATAAAAATGAAAACACTATTAACAACTTTATGCTGTTTTTTTATAGTTTCAGCTAGTTTTGGTCAAGATAGCCTTTGGTTGGATAATTTACTAGAAATTGCTGAACCTGGAAAGTGTTATTCTACCATAAACCTAAATAATGATACATCAAAAAAAGCTACGGATTCTATTTATTTGAAAATACTTCCACCACTCTATCAACAGAAATTAACAACTTTAGGTGAATTAGTTGGAGATGAAAATCTAGGAAAATCTAGGATTACAATTGAAATTCGTTCAGCAACTATTCAATACGCATTGTCTAATTATGAAAATAATTCTTTAAGTAAAAATTATCGTTCTTACTTAAAATCACAAGCTAAAGATAAAACTATCATTTGCTTACAAGAAATTCCTGCGCGTTACATCACTATTCAACCTGACTCTGACGATAAGAATATTAAAAATATGGTGATTGTAAAAAGAAAAGTCTTACAAAAATCTACTATTAAAATTATCTCTAAAACTGAATATCAAACAAGTAAAAACATTACTATCGCAATTCCTCGTAATCCTAGTAAATGGTTAGAACACCTTACACCTCCTTATTGTGGAAGTTTTTTGATAACTCCTATTCAAGAAGCACTAGTAAAGGCAGGCTACGATTGCCCAGTTAATGATATTCTGGGTAAAAAAACTAGAGAAGTACTCATCCAATTCCAAAAAGACAACAACCTACCAGAAGGAAGACTAGATATTGAAACATTAATAAAATTAGGCGTACACTAGCATTATTATAAATAGCCACGAATGCACAAATTTAAAGTATTCGTGCATTTGTGGCTATCAACTTTACTTCAACCAATCCGCTTCCTTATTCAAGTTCGCCAAAGTGAATGCCTCACGGCTATTCGGCTCAACTTGATGATTGTAAGTCCAACTCGCTTGCGCTGGCAAGCTCATCAAAATAGACTCCGTTCGACCATTGGTTTCTAAGCCAAACTTCGTTCCTCTATCCCAGACCAAATTAAATTCAACATATCTTCCACGACGATGAAATTGCCAATCTTTTTCTTGGTCAGTATAAGGCAAATCACGATTTTGGTTAGCTAAATGCTCATAAATTGGCACAAAACTATCACCAACATCCTGAGTAAAAGCAAATCGCTCCGCTTTTGTGAAGCCATCTTGCCCCGCCAATCGGTCAAAAAAGATACCGCCAATTCCACGCGTTTCCTTACGGTGTTTGATGAAAAAGTAATCATCTGCCCATTTTTTAAACTTCGGATGATAGTCCGCGTGATGCTTATCACAAGTACTTTTGAGGTATTGATGAAAGAATTTAGCATCTTCTGGCACTATATAATGCGGTGTCAAATCAATACCGCCACCAAACCACCAAATTGAATCATTCATTTCAAAATAACGAACATTCATGTGAATAATCGGCATCATTGGGCTTTTTGGGTGTAGCACAATCGAAACGCCAGTAGCAAAGAAAGTTCCTGGTTGCGTATGCAATGCCTTTGCCGCTTGTTCCGACAATACACCATGAACTTCCGAAAAATTCACGCCACCTTTTTCAATCAAATCACCTTCGATGATACGCGTACGACCACCGCCACCTTCTAGTCTTACCCAAAGGTCTTCCTGAAATTTGCCTTTTCCATCCAATGTCTCCAAAGAACCACAAATTCTATCTTGTAATCCTTTGAACCATTCCGTAATCGTTTCTGCTGTCCAATTATTCATTATTATATTTTTTCGAGTTGCGAGTTGCCCGTTCTACCCATTCAAAGTTGCCTTCGCTGCTGCTACTACTTTTTTACTATTTCCAACAAAAATCTGGTTATCAATGATAATCACAGGACGCTTCAAGAACGTATATTCTTCTAAGATATACTTTCTGTAATCTGCTTCCTCCAAGGTCATTTCATTCAAACCCATTCCGCGGTACTTCATGGCACGGCGACTAAATAGACTTTCGTAAGAACCTGTCATTGCTTTCATCGCATCAACTTGCTCTTCGGTCATCATTTCCTCTTTGATATTTTGAAATTCAAAATCATCGCCCAACTCCAATTCTTTAATTATTCGCTGACAAGTAGAACAACTTTTCAGATAGTAAATTTTTTTCATTTCCTTTGTTTATTATAATAAGTGAATTATCGTACTTTTCGGATAAAACACCTTATAAAAGACCAATCACTAATCACCAAGTAACCAATCACTAAAATATCAACTGCGAATATGCAATCTTCTGAATTAATTCTCAACTCTGACGGTAGTATTTATCATCTACACTTGCATCCTGAGGATATATCTGACACTATTATTACCGTCGGTGACCCAAATCGAGTTGCTGATGTATCCAAATATTTTGACACCATCGAAATCAAAAAAGCCTATCGTGAGTTTGTAACACATACAGGACATCTCAATGGCAAACGCCTAACAGTCATTTCGACAGGTATCGGTACAGATAACATTGATATTGTACTGAATGAGTTAGATGCACTCGTCAATATTGATTTGAAGACGCGTAAAGTTAAGGATAAATTACGGCAGCTTCAATTTATCCGCGTCGGCACTTCGGGCTGTTTGCGCCCCGAAATACCTGTGGATAGTTTATTGATTTCGGAATATGCTGTTGGTTGGGATGGTTTAGGTTTTTTTTATAAAAAAAATCAAACTGCCGAAAATGAAAATTTTTATCAGTCTTTGAAAAATAAAATGCCTGATATTCCTTTTTATACAGCCAGTGCTTCACCTTTTTTAGTAGAACAATTCGCTTCTTCTATTTTTAATAAAGGAATAACCTTAACTTGTAGCGGCTTTTATGCACCACAAATAAGACAATTGCGTTTGCCTGTTCGTTTTCCTAATTTTTTTGAAAAAATACAAGCATTTTCACATAAAAATTTGCACATTACCAATATGGAAATGGAAACGGCGGGTATTTATTTATTAGCTCAAATGCTCGGACATCAAGCCATTTCTATCAATGCACTATTGGCGAATCGAATGACTGGGAATTTTAGTAAAAATCCTCAATTAGTAGTTGAAAACATGATAAAAAAAGTATTAAAAATATTAACACACTAAATAAAATATTATGCAACAAATCAAATCACTGTTTTTTTTCATAGGACTTTCCTTGTTGATAGTCAATTGTGATGCAACCAAAAAATCGAATAATGATAACAATAAAAGTGATGAAGTTACTTTTGGGAAAATTCAAAATTTGACACTTGGAAACACTAAAGATTATCAATCCATTAAATTACCTGATGCTAAGGTGAAGATGTTTTTCGTTAGAAAATTTGATAATAGCAAAGGTTTCAACAATTTTAAAATTATCTCTAAAAACGAAAAAGACTATTATCTAATTTGTAAAGGGAGTAGAGAAGGAGATGACTCACAGTTTGCGATTGAGCTAGAAGTCAGCGAACAAAAGCTAATTTTACAAGACGTAAATAAATTATATTACACTTGTATTGCTCGTTATTGCGATGCTTGCTCTTTTAAATACAATAAAAATGGTACAATAGGTGGCTGTGATTGTGAAAAACAAACCAAAGATAAACCAACAGGTTATGCCGCTTGCGAACACACTATCGCTATCAAAACAGAAGAGAAAGAATAGTTTTTTTTTGAATGATGAATTTTGAATGATGAATGTTAAATGGCTTTTATTGGCGAAAATTAAACGCATTCATCATTCAACATTCATCATTCATCAAGGAATATAACTAGAGTTCAAATCTCCAGTACAAATAGCTCGAAGTAGTCGAATAATATCATCATTAGTAACTTCAATAATATCTCTATCGGTTACCCAATCTCCAGCGGGAAAGAAAGATACATCACCAATCGAACGTTGTTCTATTAATAAAGCATCAGCAGCATTAATAAAACCATCGGCATTTACATCAGCAGCTTTTTGAGCCAATGAATTTAATGGTAATATTTTGGCAAAAAACTGCGGTACAATAAAAGCATCTACCCCACTGACCAAACCACCATGAGGTAATTTGATGTTTGGCTCAATATAATAAACGCCAATAGGGACTTTTGAAAAACGATAATCGCCAGTAGCATCGGTCGTTACGCTGTTTCCTGTG